>CAYYUU010000270.1:0-8424 GCA_964474955.1 uncultured Alcaligenaceae bacterium
GTTCGCATACATGGACAGAATGACGCATATGACATCAATGTGTTGTGCAATGTTCTCGAAAATCTCGCTCACTTCGATCCCAGATTGACCGTATCGCCGAAATCGAAATGGGGAAGGCAACGCGCCTCCGGTCGGCCTTTCGGTCGTGAGATTCCCCGTCGGGATGGGGCGTCCCGCATGTCGCTGCAACGTCGGTTTCGGATCGAACGTGTCGACCTGCGAGGGACCACCATTGAGATAGATATGGATGACGTGTTTGGCTCGCGGCGCATAGTGGGGCTGCTTCGGAGCTAGAGGATTCGCGGAATCATTTTGTCCATCGGCCAGTGCAGCGAGGTCGCCGTTGTCGGCAAGCAAGCCGACCAGACCGAGTAGGCCCAGACCCGTTCCGGTTTGAAGGAGCATCTCGCGACGAGAAATACCAGGCCGTAAAGGTAAGTTGTTCATATCTATCTTATACCTGGCGAGGGTTGGTATGGTCCGTAGGACAGGTTGCAAACCTGTCCTACGATTTTAACATCGATCAAACAATAGCATCACTCGGCAAAGACAAACTCATTCGTCGACAGCAACACTTGGGCGTATTGTTGCCAGGGTGTGAGCTGTGAACGCTGCGAAGTCCGTTGTTCCTTTTCCGTGGCTTGGATGAACGATGTTGCGATTTCAATTTCTTGCTTCGTGGGATTCCGCTGAAAGGCCAACCGATAAAGAGCTTGGATCCGAGCTTCCGCCGAAGTGGCATTTGCGACTTCAGCACGAGCAACGATCGACACCGCCTGTTCCATCATGAATGGCGAATTCATGGCGAAGAGGGCTTGTTGCGGAACCGTTGTACGCGGACGTTTCGCTGCCGTCTGTTCGGGATTTGCAAAGTTAAATGTTCGATACAATCCGGGCAACTCTTGCCGATCTACGAGCCCATAGACAGTTCGTCTTTGATTTTTCGCATTTCCGGCGACGTTTTGGGACGGGCCACCCATCGTGCTGTCGAGTCGCCCCGAGACGAACAACAGCGAATCCCGCATCGATTCCAAATCCATGTGCCGACGATTGTATTTCCACAGTAACTTGTTCTCCGGATCGATTCGCTTACATTCCGGTCTCGATAGGCTCGCTTGTTGGTATGTCCGCGAAAGGACAATGCGTCGGTGTAATTTTTTCAACGACCACCCATCCTTGTGGATGAAGGTCCATGCGAGATAATCAAGCAGTTCGGGATGGGAAGGCGGGTCGCTGCGAGTCCCAAAGTCACTTGGAGTGGCGACGAGCGGTTGTCCGAAATGGTGCATCCACACGCGGTTGACGATCACACGGGCCGTCAACGGATTTTTGGGATCGATGATTTTACGCGCCAAATCCAAACGTCCGCTTCCATTCGGAAATGGTTTTCGGTCCACTCCGGCCAGAATCTTCAAAAACTGTCTCGGAACTTGTTGCCCCGGCCTTCGCGGATTACCCCGAACGAATACACGCGGCTCATGAAGTTCGGGAGCATCCCGCAGAACCATTGCTCGCGGCGGTGCATCGGGTGAGTCTGTCGCAAGCCTGTCAATCTGTTGTAATAGACCACCATACGTCCCACGAGGCACACGAGACATATACATATATGTATTACTCTTCGGAAAAAACGTTGGGCTTTGTTGGCTCGTGAGGTGGTCAACAACTTGCTGTTGTGCCGGGGTGAGTAGTTTCTTCTGCGTTTTCGATAGCTGATACGTTCGGACAATCAGCTCCCCATATACCTTTGCCAGATCACTCTGCGTTTTGAGGTCCGCTTTCTTCAGGACCGCGCGAACCAAGGGATTGATCTCACCCGATTCCACCCCCTCACGCTTAGAAATCCACGTTTGGATGATCTTGGGAGTTTTCTTTCGAAACTCAGATGCGGAAAGTGGATTGAGTTCTCGCCAAGGGCCAAACACGGGGTCATCGTCGGGGAGTAGTTTATCTAGATAACGCCGCCATCGCGCCGTGATTTGGGGACGTAAATCGTCAGGCGAAAGCGAGAGAAAAAAAATCGCGGTCTCGATCGGGTTTGGTTTCTCCGTGACTTCCTGAAGATATCGGGGCGTCTGTTTTCGGACAAGCTCTTTGATGTGGTTGTACTGAGAATCAATATGCTTTTTGAGTCGTTGACGTTTTTGATCATACTGCTTTCGAAAGACGAGATATCCTTTGGTCTTGCTTGGTTGTCGAATGATGGGTAATTCAATCGGTCGTTCGCAATTGGCAAACACACCATACAGAGAATAATAATCGGCCGTCGGAATCGGATCGTATTTATGATCGTGACACCGGGCGCACGACACAGTCAACCCGAGAAACCCACGCGTGACTGTATCGATTTGATCGTCGTAGATGTCGGGTAAGTTGTTGTCGAACAATCGCCCAAGCGTCAGAAATCCCATCGCCGCCAACCGCCAAGTTTCGACTTTTGGTGCAACGTGGTCGGCAGCTAACTGTTCGATGACGAACTGGTTGTATGGCGTATCTTCATTGAACGCACGTATGACATAGTCTCGGTAAGTGTACGCATAAGGACGAATACGATCTTTGCCGAACACCAGCACGAGATCCTTGGTGTCGGAGTATCTCGCAACGTCGAGCCAGTGCCGACCCCAACGTTCTCCGTATCGCGGAGAACCCAGCATTCGATCCACCACCCGAGTCAGTGCCTCTGGAGATGAATCCTTTTCGAAGGCTTTCACTTGTTCATACGTCGGTGGGAGTCCCGTTAGATCTAGAGACAGCCTACGAAGAAGCGTCCGACGGTCGACCACCGGAGACGGCGTCAAATTCACACCTTGGAGCCTTGCAAAGACAAAACGATCAATCGGAGATTGAGACCAGGCTGGGTCGTCGACTCGCGGAATTTTTGGGTTCCGAATCGGCTGGAAGGCCCAATGTTTCTTGGCGGCTTGCCAGTCAATTCCCTTTTTCGTGGCGACGTTTAGCTTTCCGGTTCGTGGATCGGGAGCGTCCATTTTGATCCACGCTCGAAAGTCGGCAATGACTCGATCCGGTAATTTTCCTCGCGGCGGCATTTCTAAATCTTGGTAGAGCAAAGCCTGAACCAACAAACTTTTCTCGGGTTGGCCCGGAATGATGGCTGGTCCGTTTTGCCCGCCCTTGAGCATGTGGGCTCGGGAATCGAGGCGAAGTTTCCCCCGGAGGCGTTTTGCTTTGCCCGAGTGACACGAGTAACAATGGTTCACAAGGACCGGACGAATTCGCTTTTCAAAGAACTCTGTTCCTTCATCCGCAAATGAGATTGGGACCGCATCACATAGGAGTAACGCGAACAAGACGGGTAAGCGCATCGAAAATCGATTCTTATGTCTATGATCCATGCCGGAATGCCAAGGGAGTCGTGTAAGTTAATTGGAATTGATGTTTATTGTGTTCGAAGGCCCGATGAGTTGGCCAGGGAAAAATTTCTCATTTCCATCGGGGCGCCTCGATTCGAACAGCAACTTTTCAAATAACACAACAGACAGAAGACTTTTCGCGGAGCGCAGAGCAACTTTCTCCGGCCGTCAGGCCGAGTTCTCTACTCGGCTTTCTTCGCCGTTTTCTGACGATCGATCTCTTGGAGCATCATGAGCGAAAACGATGTGATCATGAGCCGCCCACCTGAACCCGCGTAGCGCTGTCCTCTCGGGTTCCAACTTCCGTCGGCCTCTTGTCGATCGAGGAGGTGCTTTTTCATGGCTTTGTTCCAAATTTGTTGCTTTTCTCCATGAAGAGCTTGGACGACTTTGGTGGCGTAATAATTTGTATAGGCTCGGGGCCGACCAATGGTTTTCAGACCCAGGATGTACTTTTTCATCGCCTTGGTGAATTTGGGATTCTTCGGCCCCCAGCCTTGGACTGTGTGGCGACACAACAACCCGGCGGCAGTCATCGAAGGACTCGCGGGCCGGGCCGGGAGGTAGGAGTAACCGCCTCCTTTGGCTTCGCAACTATCCAAGAATTGGACGAGCCGGACGACGGTGGTTTTCGGAACTTCGAGTTTGCTGACGGCTGCGAGTTCCAGGGCTTGCGCGACCCATCCGGTGTTCGACAAGTCACAGCTTTGTTTAGGCCGGTAACGCCAACAACCGCATATGTGCTGTGCCGCGATGATGTAATTCACAGCCATCTTGGCGGGTCTTCTGAGTCGTGGGTCTTGCGTCATCCCGTACGCACGGCAGAGGACCATCGTGCCCAGGAAGTGGGCGTAACTGCCGCCACCCAAATCACCCGTCCGTGGGTTCTGGGTTCGGATGAGATACGTCAAGCCTTTGAGAACGACTTTGTTGGTCGGCGGTTTCGCTTTGTGCGTGATTCCTGCTCGCAGAAAGGGTAGCAACGCCATCGCCGTGGCCGCCGTATCATTCTTGCGACCTCCGTTCTTGTATGGGCCTTCCAGCTTCCAAGAGCCGTCTTTCTGTTGGTATTTCTCCAACCATTGGAGGCCTTTGTTGACGACTTCGGAAGGAGGGACGGGAACGAGGAGCGACGAGCCTTTCTTTTTCCGTGGCTTCTGGTCGGGCTTTGGGATTGGGGTAAGTTTGGGCGTCCCCTGGGCTGTCCCTGGAGACGTGCAACAACAGAGGCTCAGGACCGACAAGGGAATCAACAAGAAAGTTGTACGGAAAGACATGTCGGTAACTCCTTCGAGAAAATGGGCATTTGGTTTCCGTTGAGAGTGACACGGACGAGGGGTCAGATCAACCCCGACACGGGATTTTTGCTGTTTCGACCTGGTGCTTGCTTCAGCACCCAAACTGGAGTTGCTCACCGCATTGAACACGCATCGAGTCGATCAGACCGACGCCGATTGCTTTGACGGTCCCCATTGCCTCCACCACTTCGCGGCATCCGATTCATTCCAAGTTGTTATCGATGGTAGATTATTCAGAACCTGATTGACGCTCGGAATGTCGGGGAATCGATTTTCTGGTTCCTTCTCCAAACATCGCATCACGACTTGTTCGAGATCCTCAGGAACTTCGGGGCAATTTTTTCGGAGAGAAGGAACAGGTGCTTCAAGGTGAGCAAGAACTACTCGCAATGGAGAACTATCTTCAAATGGAGGCCGACCGGCCAAGAGGAAGTACATTACTCCTCCCAAACTATAGATGTCGCTCCTTGCGTCGATCACGTCATCTCCACGAGCTTGTTCGGGAGACATAAATTGCGGTGTCCCAATCGTAATTCCCTCACCGGTGAGTTTTGTGGCGTCGGGATCGCTCCGCAACGTTCCCACGAGTCCGAAGTCCAATAGTTTGACCACGTCATGGACACCACCCTGCTTACAGATAATTACATTGCTGGGTTTAATGTCGCGATGGACCAAACCTTGGCTATGTGCTTCGTGCAAAGCTCCACATAATTGCCGCACGAAATGAATCACCCGGCCCGGAGGTAACGGGCCGTGTTTGTCGACCAGTTCATCGAGATTCAATCCCTCAAGATACTCCATGACGTAATAAAAGACACCGTCCTCGGTGCTGCCATAGTCAAATATGTCCACTGTGTTGGGATGTGTCAGTTGGGACGTAACTTGCACTTCGCGTTCGAAGCGAGATACTAATTGCTGTTCTCCGGATCGGTCGGGGCGTATGAGTTTGACGGCGCAAGGACGCTTGAGCAAACGATGCTCGGCAAGATAGACTTCTCCCATGCCTCCGGTTCCGAGTTTTTCCTTGAGTTGATACGGACCGAGTTTTCGGGCGACGAAGACTTCTTGTTGCAGCCTGCCGATTTTGAAGGAGCCGAAAATCGCCAGCGCGCTCCCCATGGCAAGGCTTGCCAACGTCCAGCTGAGCAAATACGGAATATTCTCTCGAATCGCTTCCCCGAAAGGGGCAGCCAACGGGATCACCAATACAGCCACGAGAGAGGCAAAACCCACGATGAACGCAGTACGCCACCAGGGGTTGGGTACGAGCAGCCCATAAGTGACGATTGCCGAAAACCAAATAAAGCTGTGGCTAAAGTTCCAGGCGGTGACGAAGGCGAGGGCATGCTGTGGCCCTTCAAAGTCCAAGTTATCAACCAAAACGGCCCACTGGAGATAGGCAGTCGAGACAATCGTTAAGAACTGAATCGGCCATTCGAGTCGCCGTAACCCAACTAATGACATCTCCGGATTTCGGAACGAGGCGAAAACGGCATAACCCAGATAGGCCATTGTTGCGGAACACAATACCCATCCCTGCCAATTGATGTTTGATAGATCAAGAAACGGGTTGAGGTCGGCGGCAATAATGACCCCAATCGCGCTGTAAGTGAAGATAGCCAAGCACCAAATAATAAGCATCTGGCGACGCACAAGTTTGCGATAGTCTTCCTCTTCGGGCTCGCGGAAGAACATTCCTCCGACTGATTTGCTCTTTGTCGGGGACGTGAATGTGTCTTGGTCGTTTTGCTGTGTCAAAGATGCCGTCTGAGAGACACCTTTGTCGGAACTGATGCCCTCGGACTCGTCAGTCACCTCGTGCATCACAACCAATATCGGAAATAGTCGACGGATGCGTTGGGCCAGTTCGGGATGGGCTTCGACATATTCGTCGATGGTGGGGTGTTCGCCGCGGAGTTGTCGCTGCGTAAAGTCTTCGGCCAATAGCTCAACCGGGTCGCGGTCTTCGTTCGAGTCGGACACACGAGCCCCCTTTAAAATTGGCTTTCCGAAGTCCCGATGATTTCCTGAATTCGTTCGAGGGCGCGAATATACCGCTTACTTGCTGCAGACTTCTCGATCCCCAAGACCTCGGCCGTTTCGGCGTTTGTCAGGTGTTCAAAATGTCGGAGCGTCAAGACTTCCCGGTCGATGGGATCCATGTCGTCCAAAATTTGTTGCAGTTGAGCTTTCATTTCGGCTTTCATCGAAATCACCGAAGGGGTCGGAATTTGGCCGACGAGGTCAACGACCATCGACTCCGAACTGGCCGCTGGCATCGCGCCGCGTTGCATAGAAATTTCCCGATCCACGCCGCGTTTCTCGGCCCCGATGTGTCGCCGATGAACTTCGATGACCTTCTGCCCCGCGAGGTGTCGGAGCCAGAGAAAGAAAGGGAATTTTGGGTCTTTGAGGTACTCGTGCAACACGCGAGCCGCTTCGAGGTAAGCGTCTTGCACGACGTCCGAAGCATCCACTCGGCCTGCGAGTCGCGGATTGAGTCGCAACCGGACCATGTTCCTGAGACGTGTGCGATATTTCGAAAACAAAGCGGCAAGTGCAGCCTCATCGTCGTCCTGGGCTTGGCGTACCAAGTCCCATTCGCTGGAGTTTTCCGACATGGGTGATCCCTCAAAATAGTGGTTTCATTTTCATGATAAACCACTTGAGGGATGAAGAAACGGCAAATTCGGTCTTTGACCTGGGTCTGTAAAAGATGCTCCTCTTTGGGAATTTCTTGACCAAGACCAATGGTGTGAGCGCAAAAGCAGAACCCGCGTGAAGCCTGAGCTTCACGCGGGTTCTGCTTTTCTTGGCCAAAAAGGTCGAATGATTACCGACGGTTGGCTGAGTACATGTGAGTTTCATAACCCCTGGATTGCATGGTTCGCTTGAATCGATACGCGTCTTGATAAGCGTGATGTCCGTGGTAGCATCGGGAGTACCAACGGTGGTTTGTGTGTCCTCCTGGTCGATGATAGTAGACTCGGTAGTAGCGACGAGTCGTTGCCCTCCGTTTCACTTCATTCAGCTCGCGTCTCTTTTGCGCTTCAAAACGGCTTGCACTCGAAGCACTGGTGAAAGACCGGACCTGCCATTTTCCAACGAGCGGCACCCGATAGGAAACATAGTAGGTGCTTCGGGTATACGAGGTTTGCTTCGTTTGGTAACGCTCCCGGATTTTCTGCCGGCGGAACCGATATGCCGCTGTAGAAGTTGTGAACGTTCGAGAGTACCAACGAATTGGCTGGGGACGGCTTCGCTTGCGGTACTTGACGATCCATTCACAACATCGATTGGAACGGTGTCCGTTGGTCTGGTTGCTTTGGGCCAGGCTGGTCGTGGGGATCGAGAGACCAAGCGTCAGGATTGTTCCGGTCAAGATGGCTTTGGCTATGAGAGTTTTCATCATTTGTCTCCAAGTGTTATGCAACCAAGTTATTGACGTTGGTTGGTTCGTGTTTGAGTTGAGTGCTTTTGTTTGTCACTCGTGTCGTCTCCACTTTGGTAAGTGCAAAGCAGTCCGAGGCGAGGACAGGAAAATCCAAAAAAGTTCAAATTCCCGAGGGTTCGAAGGGAAAATTCGTTTCGATTCGATTTATACATCCTCCTACGAAAACCGATTTCGCGACCAAGTCCTCTATGAATTGCGGAATTCCAGCCCGGAAGACCTGGACGACCCGGCGTTGGGGTTGATCAAGAGACGGATTTTAGAGAAAAGTAACACCCTTTTCAGACAACCGATCTTGAGAGAAGTA
>CAYYUU010000271.1:0-8374 GCA_964474955.1 uncultured Alcaligenaceae bacterium
AAATAAATTGTGTGTGTGGTTGGTTCGTTGGAAGGAGTCGACCACACCGAACTTGTCGACGGGCCATATTGGAAAACGTGTGTTCCGTAGGCGTCCTTGATCTTCACAGGGGGATTGAGCTTCTTGGGTTCGGGTCCGACGTCGTACTTCCAAAGGACCTTTCCGGTCGTCGGTTCCAGCGCCGCGACGAACCCCCGTCCAGTACAGCAGTCGTGTTTTGGGGCGGCTCCGACGCCATGTTCGAAACCACCGCCTGCGATGATCAACTTGCCCTCGGCGAGTATCGGGGCGGCGAAGATGCAATTGGAATCGTGGGCTCCGGGAAAGGGCATCGTTCGCGTGTCGACTCGCCAACGTTCTTTGCCGGTCTTCTCGTCGAGTGCGTATATTCTACCGCCAATGTCGCCGATATAAACGGTCGTGTTGGTGACCAGTGGCGCGTTCATGAATCCGGCCGTGGGGAGTCCGAACCCACCTCGGGCGCGAACTTTTCGAGGTGGCGTCTTGTAGGCCCACTTTTTCGTTCCGTCGGGATTCAATTTGTAAACGGTGGGCAGGAGCGTCGCCGTCCCGAAATAGACCGAACCGCCAACGACCACGAGAGAGTTCACCACTCCAATTCGGTCCCCCGATCCGGCTTTCGGGAAGCGCCAGTGCTCGACGAGGTTTCCGACGTTCTTGGGACTCAGGGTTTTCTCGCCGGTGTTGTGTCGAGTCCCGGCGAAGTCACGGTTGTACGTCGGCCAGTCGTTGGGATCGGACGAGATTTTTTCGGTTGTGATCGATTTGTTCTTCGGGCCTACATAATCGTTAGCGCTCGAATGTGCGCGGAGCAGCAGGACCAACGAAGACGTTCCGAGGATGACAAGGGCTGTGGCAACAAGAGTGTGGTAACGCATCGAACTCCTTCCGAACGTATGGGCCTACGGCTATTATTTTGGTCGGGGTGTCCAAATTCAGCCATGACTCGTAGAAGTGGACTCCCGGTGTTGTATTGTTCGGGAATCGGTCTGTCCAAAGTCGAACGTTCGGGGGAATTCCAGTTGCAACAACGAAAGGCTCGATGGAAACGAAAAAACGGCAGCCGGAAGAGAAGTCAGAGACTCCTCCGCAGCTGCCGTTCGCATCCTGCCACCGAGAGTGTTAGTTCAGAGGTGGAATTCCTGGAGCGGGTCCGGGAGCACCGGGAGGGACAAACCCACCAGGACCGACAGGGCCTCCGGGACCGAATCCGCCACCGAGAGGCAATTGAGCCCTCGCTCGTTCGCGTGCCTGGAACGCGTTGAGACTCTCCAATTCGTTGGACAAGGGGTAAAACGGCGATTGCGGTATCGCCTGCGGGAAGTGATCCAGGTAGCGAGGCGACGGCAACGTCAGCCCAGTTCTGGGTTCGTAAGTTTGACACCCGGTCGCTAGCCCCACGACACAAGCCAGCGCGAGAACTCCCAACGTCGATTTCCATCGATTGCGCATACTCGCCTCCTTACGACCGGCCCGCGTTGGCCAATCCGATACGGTATTTGCTCGACGCAACCCTCGATCGGCCGCGTTACGATTCTTCCAGAAAAGAGATCTTTCCCTTGCATTATCGGCCTTGGAGGGAGTAAGAATTTATTGAAAATACCGAACATAACTTTGGAAAAACGATGGGAATCGCCCATTTCGATTCAAGTCTCAACCGTCCCGTTCCCATCAGCCTCTCGAACATGAACAAGTCGCCGAAAAACAGACCCCCGCTGGTGTACCAGTGGGATGCTTCTGAGAATCCTCTTCCCGTCAAACCGATTCGCGGTTTTGACGAAGAAGTTTATCCGTATTCTTCGGCCCCTCCGTGGATCACGACGGGTGCCCTCGATGAGCATTTCGACTACGGTTTGCACCTCCTTCGGTTGTGCATCGATGTCGTCGATCGTTGCAATGAGTTTGCCCACATCGACATGAAGCGGATTCTCGTCGGAGTGACGCAAGCTCGCAACAACAACGTGCACGGCTTGCAGGCGCGTGTGACGCCTCTGCGTTTTCCTGGTGGCGAGTTGACCCAGAAAGACGAAGGAATCACGTATCACGTGCAGCGTTACGTGTTCGAGGAGACCGAATTCTATTACTTGATGACGTTCTGCTTGCCGCGATATGCCAACCAGGATTTCGACAATAAACTCATCACGATATTCCACGAGTTGTATCACATCAGTCCGGCCTTCGACGGAGACCTCCGGCGACATGAAGGCCAGTACGAAATTCATGGAGAAAGTCAGCGAGAATACGACGAGCAGATGGCCGGGCTCGCTCGAGAGTATCTTTCGTCGAACCCCGATCCAGAACTTCTCGCGTTCCTTCGTTTGAATTTCGCACAGCTGGAAGAACGGCACGCGAGCGTCGTTGGTGTCGTCGTTCCTCGTCCGCAAATCGTCCCGATCATCGAACAGACGGAAGGAGAAGTCGCGACGGAATGATGGAATGGGGTGGGCCTTGTTGGGTGGATCGTAAGACAGATTCGTCACCTGTCTATTTTCTTTTTGGACAGGTGACAAACCTGTCCTACGAAATCTAATTTTCCAAAATCCAGAAGACCGCCTTCCCTTCTCGCTTCGCCTTGTCTCGTTTTTTTAGCGCAGCTATAATTCTTCACAACCTGAGCCAACACCGTTGCAGTGACCAATTTCGCCATCTTGCCGGACGTCAAGTTGGGAAAAATCGGGCGAAGAACGGGGTTCCCAGGATCGACTCGCCTCCTTGTGTCGGAGAGATGTGGGGAGTGAAACTTGGCGTTGCCGTCCCTGGCGGGAAAGTGAGGATTTCCGGAATCACCGGAGTGAGTTTGTCGGGTCGAGAATCCTCGCGATCATTGACAAACGTTGCCTCACCGGACAATTCAACTCCAACGAACTACCCAACAGCAAGCGGACGATTTTTTTCAAGCATCTTGTAATTGAAACGCCCCTACAATCATCGTGAGTCAATCAAAACGTGTGGGACGAACGGACCACTCGCTCGGGAACTGCAGCCACTGAAGGGATGGTCGTTGCCTTGCCCGATTGTGGAGTTGGAGAGACAAGTGTTGGTGGAAAAGTTGCTTTTCGCTTCGCAAAAAGATTTTGAAGATAACGATCTTTTTGCGGAGCGAAAAGCAACTCTCCGAATTTTCGGTTTGGAAATTTGCATGACAGGAAGATAGGGCGGTGCGGTAGTTTTTCTTCTGCCTCCTTCCCCAATTTTCAGGTGTTCTCTTGGCGAACGATTGGTCTGATGCAGCGCCCCGAGTCAAGGCCGCCAACGATATCGTGGATGTCATTGGGTCGTATCTCCCTCTGCATCCCAACGGGCCGCGGTTCAAGGGACTGTGCCCATTTCATAACGACAGCCATCCCTCCATGCAGGTCGACCCCGAGTACCAGAATTTTCGATGCTGGGCTTGTGGGAAAAGCGGTGATGTTTTCACTTTTGTCATGGAGTTCGATCGTGTCAGTTTTCCCGAAGCGCTAGAACTGTTGGCCCAGCGGGCCGGAATCTCTTTAGAAAAAAACGGCCAGACTCAGCAAAATCGTGGCCGCGCCGTTATGCTTGAAGTGGTTAGCTGGACTGACGAACAATTCCAAAAATGTTTACTCGATTCCCCCTCCGCAGAACGAGCAAGACTGTATATTGGTCAGCGACATTTGAGTGGAGAAACAGTCCGCAAGTTTGGTTTAGGGTATGCTCCGGTGGCTTACGATTGGCTCGTGACGCGGGCTCGCGAAGATCGGATTTCTTTGGAAGTGCTGGAAGAGGTCGGCGTGGTCAATCGGAGTAAAAAGTCTGGCCAGTATTATGATCGGTTTCGGGATCGGGTGATGTTTCCGATCCGAAACATGCAAGGCAGGACTGTCGGGTTTGGTGGGCGAATTTTGCCGGACACAACGTTGTCCCAACCCGGCCCCAAATACTATAACTCTTGCGAAACTCCATTATTCAATAAGAGCGAGTTGTTGTACGGAATCGACAAAGCCCGCAAGACCGCCACGGATGAAGGCGTGTTGGTCGTGGTCGAAGGATACACGGACGTCTTGATGTCACATCAAATGGGAATCGAAAACGTCGTCGCGACGATGGGCACTGCGTTGAACGAACGACACGTCAAGCAACTTCGGCGCGTGACTCCTCGTGTGATTTTGGTCTTCGATGCCGATGACGGCGGGACTATTGGTGTCGATCGCGCCCTAGAGTTGTTCGTCAGTCACGACCTTTCTTTGGACATTGCCACACTTCCGGAAGGAATGGACCCATTTGATTTGTTGGTCACGGAAGGGCCCGAAGCGCTAAGATCTGCCTTGACGAATGCTCAAGATGTGCTGGAATTTAAATTAGAGCAGTGGGTTACGAAAGAACCACGCCAGAACGTAGAGGGGCGGCGAAGGACGGTCGACGCCATTCTCACAATTTTGGCTCTCGGCTCTGACTTACCTCGACAAGCCGACCAACTAAAGCGAGAGCTGATCGTCACACGCATCGCCCAAAAGTTCGGAATCAAGGAAGAGACGATCTGGGCCAGGTTGGCCGAAATCAAGGCAAATCGCAAACGGGAAGCGAAACGCAAAAAAGCCCGACACGCCCATAAGGATGACCACAACGGCGATGACGATATCGCTGGTTTCGAGGCGCAAGCCATGGACTCTTCCGAAGGCCCAGCGCCCAGAGGAAATGGACCTTCGCAAACATCGAGTGAATCTTCTGGCAGTGTATCTCGTCCACAGCCTCCCACAAAACGAAGCGCTCCAGCCCTGCCCCACGAAAGGGAGTTGTTGGAAGTCCTTCTGGCAGAACCGAAATTAGTTGCCGTGGCTGCTAAAGAAATTACACTCGAGCAGATCGAGCATCCAGGACTCCGGACTCTTTTGGCTGGGCTTTTTCGATTGCACGCCGAAGGCCAATCACCGACGCTGGACTTGCTCCGCGCGAGAATAGACAACAAACGGTTGCTCGATGCGGCAAACGGACTACAACAAACTGGACTCGAAAACCTCAATCGAGCGGTTTGGTTAAGGCAGATTATGACACGTTTCTCCGCCCGACGCGAAGACTTGCGGAAGGAGAAACTGCAAAGCCAAATTCACGCCGCCCACGACGAGCAAGCGGCCATGGAGTTGTTACGAAAGCTCCAGGAACAACAGGGAAGTTGAAAAGTTCCAACCCCCTAATTTGGTATTCGGAAACAAAAGGGCGTGGCGGTGGTTCACCGGAACTCTTGAGTGTGAGAGGTTTGTAATGCAACCACTCAACGGATCCTACAGCCACGGCAAACGCCGTTGTCGGTACACGCGGCTCGCGTGTACCTACGACAGACACAAGACAGTACGCGGATGGAGCGAAAGTTGTTTGCGACGGCTCGACATTTTCGCCCGCCACCAGTGCTTGAGCAGGGCTCGGAAAGCCAACGTTGAGAAGTTTGAATTTCCGCGAGCGAGACATTTGAAACGCTGAACTCAGAAATCCCAATTCTTGTGTTCGACGTCAACTGTAGTTGGCTGGACTCCCCACCTGAATTTAGGGAACCAGAATTCCAATTTCTCGTTCGGTCGAAACCCCACGTTCGACCGGACAGGAGAGGCCAGAAAGACCAATTAACCATGGGGGTTTTGATGGACGTTAAAACAGACGAAGGTCTGAAGGCTCTGATCGAGCAGGGCAAGGCCAAAGGCTATTTGACTTATGACCAAGTCAACGACTTCTTGCCCGACGAAGCCGTCAATCCCGAAAAGCTCGACCAACTACTCATGGTTCTGGAAGACCATGAGATTCAGCTCATCGACGAATCTGAAGTCGAAGAACGCGAGCAAGAGGCCAAGACGGCCGAACCCGCCCCCGCCGAAGAGAAGGAACCGACCGTCGAAGAAATCCTGGAGGTCGAAGGAGACGCCAGGCGGATCGACGACCCGGTTCGGATGTATCTGACGCAGATGGGTGAGATTCCGTTGCTCAATCGCAACCAGGAAATCTCTCTGGCCAAGAAGATCGAAGTCACCCGAAAACGGTTTCGTCGGAAAGTACTCGAGTGCGATTATGCCTTGAGTAACGTCGTCGATACCCTTCGGCGTGTCCACACCGGCGAACTTCCATTCGACCGGACGATCAAGGTTTCGCTCACGGAGAATCTGGAGAAGGACAAGATTCTCGCCCGGATGCCCCACAATCTCCGGACTCTCGAACACCTCCTGGCTCAAAACATCGAAGAATTCGAACGGCTCGTCGACCCACGAACTAGCGAAGACGACATCCGACAGGCACGAAGAAGTTTGCGCATCCGCCGCCGCAAGATGGTCACGCTCGTCGAGGAGTTGAGCATTCGGACTCAAAAAGTCCAACCGCTCATGAAGAAGCTCGAACAAATTTCTCGGCGAATGGACGACCTGGAGCGACAAATCGAATCTCTCACGGGAGATCGGGCCGCAAGGGAAGACAAGGCCAACCTGGAGAAAGAACTCCGCGACCTGATGATGATCACGCTCGAAGAGCCCTCGTCGCTCCGCAAGCGTGTGGAGATCATGAAAAAGCGGTTCACCGAATACGAGCAAGCCAAGCGAGAGCTTTCCGGCGGAAACCTTCGATTGGTCGTGAGCATCGCCAAGAAGTATCGCAACCGTGGTCTGTCTTTCCTCGATTTGATCCAGGAAGGCAACACCGGTCTGATGCGGGCCGTCGACAAATACGAATACCGCCGTGGCTACAAGTTCAGCACCTACGCCACGTGGTGGATTCGCCAGGCGATCACTCGTGCGATTGCCGACCAAGCAAGAACGATCCGCATCCCCGTACACATGATCGAGACGATGAGCAAGTTGCGGAACGTGACGAAAAAACTTCTCCAGCAACTCGGTCGGGAACCGGCCATCGAAGAGATCGCCGAGGCGGCTAACATTACCGTCGAAGAAACGCGGCGAGTCTTGAAGATCAGCCGACATCCGATCAGCCTGGACCGCCCGGTCGGCGAGAGCGAAGACAGCTTCTTCGGAGAATTCATCGAAGACGACGCCGTCGAGTCGCCGGTGAGTGCCGCAACGCAGGAGATGCTCAAGGACAAGATCGACCAGGTCCTCAAGACGTTAACGTATCGCGAACGCGAGATCATCAAGTTGAGATACGGCCTCGGCGACGGATACACTTACACGCTCGAGGAGGTCGGAAGGATCTTCAAGGTGACCCGGGAGAGGGTCAGACAGATCGAAGCCAAGGCGGTCCGGAAACTACAGCATCCAGTCCGGAGCCGCCAACTCGAAGGATTTTTGGACGGATCGCTTCGACGATAACACACACTCTGCAACGCCGGTCAACCTTGTTGGTCGGCGTTTTTTTTCGCCAGGACTGGCCCACGAAAACCTGAGAACGCTGCACCAAAGGATGTAATGTAATGTCTACCGCTCCCACCACTGCCGATACCCTCAAAGAAATTCACCGCCTTCGTCGGTTGATTAGTGACCTGGAGAAGAACATTAGTGACGTGCCTCGCCAGATCAAACGTCGCGAGTACGACATTGAGTTCCATACCGAACAACTCACCAGCATGCAGGAGACCATCAAACAGCTCAAGGTCAAGGCCGCCGAAGGCGAGAAGTCGATCCAAGCCCTCACCGACTTGATCAAGAAGAAACGGGACAAACTCGGTGGCCTGCTTTCGAAAAAAGAATACGACGCGTTCGAATCCGAAATCGCTCACTCGGAGAAGCAGATTGGCGAACACGAAGACAGGGTCCTTCCGCTTTACGACGAGATCGCCGAGAAGAGCGAGAAGGTCCCCGACCTGGAGAGGAACCTCCAAGAAGCCAAGGACGAGTTGAAGCGATACCAGGCCGACAGTGTGGAGCGGACGAAGAAACTCGAGGGCGAACTCGAAGCCGCCCGGGAGGAACTCAAAACGACCGAAGCGACGTTGCCGTCAGGAGAGTTCCGATTGATGTACGAACGGTTGATTCGGGGCAGGGGCGAGGATTCCTTCGCCGGGATCATCAAAAAGAGCTGTCTGGCGTGTTATAACGAGATCACGGCGCAGATGTACAACGAGTTGTTGCAAGGTAAGTTCGTGCTCTGTTCGTCCTGTGGACGGATCATCTATCTGTCGGACTGATCCGGCAGATATCTTTTGGTAATGGATGTGAGATGTGGTCTGAAAAATTGTTCCGTCGCTTGACAGTCCTCCTTTCGCATCGTAGTTTTTGGTGACTGACGAAAATCAGTCGAACTCGCAAACCTCCCCCAGAACATCCCCCCTCGCCGGTTCAATCCCATCCACGAAATGGCAAAACCATCGAAAGGTGGTGACGCAAAGCCATGGGCCTACGGTCGTCTGAGACGACTATTGGTTGCCAGGTTGCCGAATGGTCGCTCGGTCTCGACGCTTCTGCGG
>CAYYUU010000272.1:0-8373 GCA_964474955.1 uncultured Alcaligenaceae bacterium
GACGGGAAGAAAAGTACCTTGTCCCTGGCGCCAACGATGGGGGACCGACTCCACATCCTTGCCGATCAAATCAATGGCCTTTCCCTCTCGAAGTGCTTTCATTTTCGGTTCAAGGGCTTTGCGATATTTCTCCTCCTCGGTGAGGGGTTTCTTCGGAAGCCACAACGGCACCAACGCGAAGAACCCGAAAGTGAGGGCCAGCACGGCCACGACGGAGATTGCCCACCAAGACTGAAATACTTGCTGGCAGACCTTGCCGACGAACGAAGGGGGATTGGCGAATAATTCTCCGTCGACCATCCACGCCCTCAGATCCGCGGCCAACATTCCTGCGTTCGGGTAGCGGTCGTTGGGCGATTTTGCCAGACATTTGCCAATGATCTTTTCGAGCCGACGACGGCGATATGAGTCCAGAAGAGTGGTTGGCAACGGCTTGACTTCTCCGGCCGTGATCGCCTCCTTGAGTTGGCTGAAGCTCAGGTCGTCGGGATCGTGTGTGATCAACGGATGCTCGCCGCTGAGGACCTGATGCAGCACAACGCCCAACGCCCAGATGTCACTCTGCCGACCAATGGCTTTCGAATCACCGGTGATTTGTTCGGGAGCCATATACAACACCGTGCCCTCGATGGCTCGGTTTTCGCGGTCGAGAGTTTGCAGCGTCACTGTAGCCGATTCAAACGTCCAGCGTGTCTCGACGTCTTGTTCGTTGGTCCGCGTATTGACGAGGGGTGAATGATCCCGCATTCGAGCTAACCCGAAATCTGCGACGAGGGGTTCATTGTTTTCGCCAAGCAATATGTTTCCCGGTTTCAAATCCCGGTGAACCACGTCTTGTTCGTGAGCAGAGTGGACGGCCTCGGCCACCTTCTCCATGAGCGGCACGACGAGTTCGGGCTGTCCCTGGTATTCGGTGAGATTGTCGGCAAGGCTTCCTTTCGGGACGTAGTCGAGGACCAAATACGGTTGCCCGGCCGCCAACTTGGCTTCGTAAATCCGAAGGATGTTTTTGTGTTTGAGTTCCAACAACACTTCGGCCTCGTCATAAAACCGCCGAGCGTGTTCTTGTTGGTAGAAGGCTCGCGTCCGCAGGACCTTGATCGCCCGCTCGATCTTCGGAAGTTGGGCGTGTCGGGCGTGATACACATATCCACTGCCGCCCTGGCCGATCAATTTCTCGATCTTGTAATCGGAGGTACGTGGAGGTTCGGGAGGAATGCTGGCCTTGCCTTCATCGTCTCCCAACTCCAACACGGCTCCCATCCATTGCACTTCCTGGATGGCCATTTCCAGAAGGGGTAACAACTCCGGTCGATCCCGGCAGAGTTCTTCGGGCGAAACGCGACCCCCGAATCGCTCCCACTGGAGCAGTAATTTGTCAATGTCTTCCTGGCTCATGGGTGGATCCTGAGGCCTCAACGGAAGCGAGTCAAATGGGAAAAAGGGAGAGTACCAACGGCGGTTGTTGTGTGCGAAGCAAGCTGAGGGTGTACTTGTCCGATTTGGAATGCCGTCGAGTTCGATGATCCGTAGGGCATATTTTTAACCTGTCCCAGGAAACATCGGACAGGTTAAAAACCTGTCTTCCGAATCACGATTCCAAAATGTTCAAGTCCATCCAAGCCCAGAAGATCGCCTTCGCACAACAAAACGCGACTCACGGCTGTTCGGCTCCGTGGCCGAACAGCACACCGTGTTTGTTTGAATGAGCGAACGAGTGCGGGAGTTGCCGATTTTTTTTCCGTTTTTGAGAGGTGAATTATTCGAAGCCGTTGCGGTCCTGCAACCAGCCAGCCAAACGTCGACGTGCTTTGAGCCAAAGCCACTCCAGGGCGTTGACAGAGATGTCCAGAATCCGAGCCGCGTCCCGTTGGGGCAGCCCTTGATACCACAACAGTTCGAAGACTTCCTTTTCGTCTTCGGGGAGTTTCTGGATTTTTTCGTGGATTTCTCCCCACATTAGGAGGGTCGCAGGGTCGTTGGAGTCGCTCATGTCGGGTTTGACTTCGGTCGGCGTCGGGCCGTCGGGATTTGGTCCTTCGGGTTGGGCAATCTTGGGAACGTCGTTGCGGGTGTATTTGCGGTAAAGATCGACGAGGGCATACCCGAGGTGTTTGGCCGCGAGCTTGAAAAAACTCCGGGCCGAGTAGACGTCCGGGAGCTTTTCCAGGGCGTTGTTCAGACGCATTTGCAAAAGCGTCAAAACGTCGTCGGTCTCGGCGAGCGAGACCAAGATGGGCGAACGACGGAACATCCGATGGGTGTGCAATCGGAGGCGTCGTTCGCTGTAGCGGAGGATTTCGTTTCGTGCGGCATCCTCTCCGTTGCGGAGTTGCTCCAGCCAATGTTCGATCAGGGATGTGGTGCCAGCGGCCATTTCGAGCGGTCTCCTGTGTTCGTATCCGGGACGGGAAAGACCTAAATACTTCTTGCAGCCTCGCCAAACCAACGTGAGGGGGAGGGTGGTTTGGCCGTACAACTGGCATCTTGCCTGTGAGCGTCTTGTTCCTTGAGAGCAGGCAAGACGCCCTGCTCTCAGATAACGAAACTGCACGCATCTCGTTGGGGGAATCCATTACGTGTAGGCACTTGTGTTGTTCTTAAAATACAGGAGAAATGCAACGATTGCGAATACTTTTCGACCTACACATGCACTTTTTTCCACCGACCACTGGCAAATCGCAAGAGGAATAATGGCCCCCGCAGAGCCAAGTCCGCGAACATAGCCAACCACGCACCGTAAAGCCCGAGGCCCCATCCCGAAATTGTCCCGATTCCCCAAACCGAAAACTCGGACAACGAAAGCCAATACGCCAACGGAATGCGTACAAGTAAAAAGCCAATCCACGTGCAAATGACCGGAAACGTCGTATCCCCGACCCCGCGTAAGATGTGTGTGAAGATGATCGCGCTGGCCAGTGGCGGCATGGCAAACGCGACGAGCCGGAGGACCGGTACGCCCATCTCGACGATCGGTTGTTGAGAAGGATGGGGACAATAGAGCAAGAACATCGGGCGCGCGAGGGTGTAAAATATTATGCCCATCACGGTCATCAGGGCGCAGCCGAGCCCGAACGCCATCCAGCCGCTCTGGGCCGCTTTTTCCGGGTCCTTCGCTCCCAAGTTTTGGCTCACCAGAGTCATGCCCGAAGTGCCGATCGCGATTCCCGACAAAAAGCCCAACGCTTCCCAACCGATCGCGATTCCATGGGCACTGCCGGCGACCGAACCGAGTCGGTTGATGATGCTCAGGAACCAGAATTGGCCGAGCAAAATCGACAAACTATCGACCCCGGCTGGCACGCTGATCCGAAGGAGTTTTCGTATCTTCTGGAAATCCGGGCGGAGCAAACTCCAACGTAGTTGCAAGCCAAACCGGCCACGAATCAGCGCAATCAGGACGGCCATTCCACCGATCATTTGGCTAAGCCCGGTGCCCAGAGCAATGCCGACGTAGCCCATCCGGGGGAAGGGAGGCCAACCCAAACAAAGGGCGAACGAAAATGGCACATTGAGAATTGCCACGGCTCCCGTCACCCAAAGCGTCATTCGTGTGTCACCGGCACCGACCAAACAAGCCAATCCCGCCAGCTGGACGACCTGGAACGCGAAGAACACGAAAATCGGCGTCAAGTACGCCACGGCAAATTCCGCCGCCATGCCCTCGAGTTGCAAGAGCGACACGATGTCTTCGAGAAACCACACGCTCAGCGTGCTCATCAGGATTCCGAAAACGATGGCCATGAACATCGCCTGGTTCGTGTAATGCACTGCCTCCGGGATCTTGCGAGCACCAATGCTCCGGGCGACGAGGGCCTGACTCCCGACCGTCACGAGGATGGCCGAACTGTTGAGGAACCAACCAAAGTAAAACGCATTCGTCTGGGCTGCCTGGATCGCCGCCTGTTTCGACATGATCTTCGCCGACGTGGCCAACGGAACTTGGGCCGACACGACGCCCGCGAGTCCGTTGCCGCTGGCGGCTTGCCCAATTTGACCCACGGCATTCAGGTGGTGTCCGAGAGCCTTGATTTGATGTTCCCTGGGAACGGCTTGATAATTCCCGGCGAGAAACCGGTCGGAGATTTGGATCGTCAGGACCAGAAATTGCTGGGCCAACACCGGCCACGCTAACACAAGAACGAGAATCCAAGTCGGGCGACTCAAGTCGATGAGTTTGGTCTTGTTTTTCGGAGGCGGGGTTTCCGGGGGAGAGGTCACGGGCGGAGGAAGGGAGTCGGAAGCGTGTACCGCTCGTCCTTGACCTTCTACTTGGCTTGGATCGTCCATTCTTCGGTTCCGTAGCTAATTCGATCACCGGGACCGAGTTTCTTCCCGGGTTGGGTGCAGGCCTCTCCATTGACTTCGATTTCGCCCAGTCGCACCAGATACTTGGCTTGTCCGCCGGTGCCCGCCAAACCCGCGAGTTTGACGGCCTGAACCAACGTAATGAAGTCTGTGGTTATTTGTAGTTCGGACATTGGGAGGGACCAAGCAACCCACAAGAAAGGTGGAAGGAAAAAGGAAGAAGGTTCGGGAAAGTAATTTTCCTTTTTCGGGAATAAAACGAACGACCGCGCATCTTCCTTACAGAATATAGCAGGAACTTTGTTGTCTCGGAAAGGTCCACGCAAACGGGGAGCGGATTCCTACTGGTCGGCGGTCCACTTCGTTTGCCAAGCACATTCCCTTCCGCTTTCGAATGCCTGCTCGCTTGCCGTCCTTTTGCGTCTTGAAGTCTTGCGATACCACCCCTCTGTTCGTAAGATTGTCGATTCATAGGACGCCAACGACCACGGATCCAGCGAGGGCCGACCCGTACGCCTTGCCGACCACGGTCCGTTCCTCACCAAGCAGCACCTGATGTCCCAAGCCCGCGATTGACCGCCCGCGGTCAAGGAAGTTTGGAGGAAGCCATGTCTACTGTCTCACCCCACGAAGAAGCCATCAAACCGGAGCAGACCGTTGGGCCAGACGCTCCGTCGACCGCAGTCCAGGACACCCCGTCCCAGGGAATCCCGACTCTGGAGATTCGGCCCCAAGAAGCACCACAGCAAGAAGCATCGCAGCAAGAGAAATCGCAGCAAGAGGCACCTGCCAAACCCAATTCTGGTTACATCGCGGGGCCCTGGTACGAAAACTTCTTCTTGATTTTCTCGCCAGTGTGGGCTCTCGGCGTCGGTGCGGTCGTCGCCGCCATCGCTTACGGAACCGACAAATTGTTGGAGATCGCTCACGGGGCCGGGTTCAGCCAAAAGGTCACGATGAACGCCCAAGCCGTCGGGGATGGGTTCATCGGGACGTTCATCATGGCCCACTTGTTCCTGGTGTTCTTCCGCAGTCATCTCAACACAAAGATCTTCAAACTCTATCCCCTTCGTTTTACGGTCGTGCCGATTGTCCTTTTCGTCGCCATGATGAGTTCGATCTGGGTGAGCGTCTGCGTGGCCATCCTGGCTACGTGGTGGGACGTCTACCACAGCAGCTGTCAGACGTTCGGGATCAGCCGCATCTACGACATGAAGGCTGGCAACGACCCAGACCAAGGCCGGGACCTCGACTGGGTCTTGAACCTTGTTTTATATTGTGGGCCGATCCTGGCCGGGGCTACGTTGATGGCTCACGTGAACGACTTCAATGTGTTTGGCAAACCTGCGGAGATCAATCAACACCCCGTTTCGCTCTTCTTCACGTCGATCCCGGCCCAAGTCGAAGGCGTTCGCTTGTGGTTGACCCTTGGCGTGTTCTGCGTGGGCATCCCGTTCCTGATCTACTACGTCTTTCGGTACTACCAATTCTACAAGCAAGGTTATAAGGTCTCCTTCCAAAAGGTCGCCTTGCTCGTGTCGACTGCGATCTGCTCGGTCGTTGCCTGGGGCTTCAATTCGTTCGGCGAAGCCTTCTTCATCGTGAATTTCTTCCACGCCCTCCAGTACTTTGCGCTGGTGTGGTGGACGGAAAAGAAAAACCTCACCAAGATGATTGGCGGGGCCGGAAAGTCGTGGGGACCGATTGCCTCGTTGGGTCTCCTTTTGGTTGTTGCCTTCGGTTATGGTATCTGGGCCGATCAGAGCAACTCAGATTATCGACACGTTGCTTATAGCTTCATTATGGTGATCGCCATCATGCACTTCTGGTATGACGGGTTCATCTGGTCGGTGCGAAAGAAGCAAGTGTAATGCGAGTCAGATAGTTGTTTTTCGCCTCCAACGCGAAATAACTGTTTATCCGTTTCGTCCGTACGCGCGAGTCGCGCAATGTTGTCGAAAGTCGCGGAGGAGTGAGAGTTTTGTTTGGCGGCACGTCCCTCAGCGCAGCGAAGTGCGTGGTCTTCTCGGAGATGCACCAGAAGCCCACACCTCTCGTTCCTCGGGGACGTGCCACCGAACCAGGCTTTCAGTGGCACGACTTACAAAAAATCCGAGCAGTCCTTCTCTTCACCTTCTAGAGCTTCACTCTTTGCTCCACCCACCATTCCAATCACTCAACTTTTCTACTCTCCTTGACAAAGTCCCCAAGACAACGTGAGATGGCCGTTGCGGTACGATCCCTCACTCAAAGCAAACGGCCCGGACTCCGATGGACGAACAAGATTTCCTGCGAGCCATCCAGGCGAATCCCGACAACGAAACTCTGCGTCTTGTCTACGCCGACTGGCTGGAAGAACAAGGCAATACCACGAAGGGCGAGTTCCTGCGTCTTGAGCACCAATTGTCTCGTTTGTATCCTGGCGACAACGCTTCGCACGCCGATCCAAAACTTCGCTTTAGTTGGTGGGCCAACCCAAACGATCCGACCGTCCACCCAATGCCCGACCGTGTTTATCGCGAGATGTTCGGACACCTGAGTCAGTTGGCCCGGACGCTCGATGTGGATTGGCTCGTCGCGGCTAGTTCCCTCGCGAGGGGCTTCCGATGGAGATACGAGGCTCTGACTCCAACTCTGGGTACGAACTTGATCGTCTCAGAAATCGAGTGGGACGATTTCGAGGCTGGGCTGCGCGAGATTTTCTCACTGCACTTTCGCACCGATCGAGTCGAAGAGTCGTTCGTGATCCCGGTCGATTACCGACTGAGCTTACGAATTTGTGACGCTACCTGGAGAATTCCAAACTGGCCCGTCCCTGGAACGACACCAACGGTGCTCAGTTCCGAAGACTCGCTCCAACGTTTGCGCGAAGTCAAGTTCCAGGGTTTCCACCGCGATCTGGCCCCAGGCTTTTGGGTCATTGCCGAGACTCGATTGGAAACGGGTTTTCACTGTGTCTGTTGTGATCGATCGCACGACCTTTATGGCGCGGTCGCTTTATTTCCCAACGACACACCATTTGGCGATCCCAAGAAAGTTCTTGCGCCGAATTGGTCGGCATACTTGCGGCACCTTTTCGTTTGGTAGACAATCAGGAACCCGGCGCTCGGAAGGCGTCTGTTCCTTCGCGACCATGTTCATCATTTCGGCTTCTTTGAGGTATTTCGGTGTCTTCGGATTTCTTCTTGAGGGCGGAGTTTGGTTACACGTTGTATGCGTGGCCGTAAGGTCGCGTGAAAAGAAAAGGCTTGCGAATCTTCCACAAGCCCACGGATGTCGGCTCGTCGAACATCTCCTGGCTCTTGCAGTCGAAAACGGATGAGTTCACACGCTCTCAGACCGCCCGAAATGGCTTGCACATTGACCCGATTCCCCCAAGAATACCATCAACGAACATCAACGAGACGTATTGGACGGGGCGGTTACGGGCGAAATAATTGTTTGTCTTTGTTTTGGTAGTAGTAGGCACACTCGGAACGGGAAATAAATGTCTGTCCGGTTTCTTGAGGGCCTTTGAAAAACCGGACAGCAATATATTTCGCGTTCCCCGTGTGCCGTGACCTTTTGTCTTTGTCTTTGTTTTGTTTTGGAGTGCGGCGACTCGACGCCGCTTTGGTAGTCTTTGTTTTTGTTTCGGGCGCCGTCACGCTCCCACACTCCAAAACAAAGTCCGGACAATTATTGATTTCGCATTCCAGCCACCCATCACTCGACCACATTTCCATACATGGGACAAGAAACATAATGAACGAACAAACAAACCGATTTCAGGTTGACTTACGCGGCCTCATTGAATTGCTCTCGAGGCACTTATATAGTGGCCCATCGGTTTTCGTCCGCGAGATGCTCCAAAATGGAGTCGACGCGATCCAAGCTCGCAAACGCCTCGACCCCAACTACACTGGCTCGATCCAGATCGAGTTGATTCAATCCGACGATAGCGCCACTCTGGTCTTTCAAGACGACGGCATAGGTCTGACGGAAGAAGAAATTCACCAGTTCTTGGCGACGATTGGCCAGTCGTCCAAACGGGGTGCGGTCGACCGACCCGAAGACTTCATCGGA
>CAYYUU010000273.1:0-8358 GCA_964474955.1 uncultured Alcaligenaceae bacterium
ATCAACGCCCTTGGTGTTGGTGGCATCAACGCCCTTGGTGTTGGTGGCATCAACGTAGCTGGTGCCGCTGGTGTTGGTGGACTGAATATCCAAGGGGTCCCGCCGCCAGCTAACCAGCCAGGTGGTGTAGGTGACCCTCGCGTCGACGCGGGCATCGACTTCTTTGCTCCGGCCCTTGCTCTGGTGGTGAAGGCGTCTACTCGGATCCATTACTCCGAGTTCGGCGGTCTTCTGAACCCAAGAAAAGCCCCCGCCGACGCCGAAGGTGGTGGCCTGGGTGGGTTCGCTCCTGGCGAACGAGGATTCCCGAAATACCTCGTGCGGCCTGGCAGCAAGAACCGAAAGAAGGTCGATCCGAAAACGATCGATCCCAAGAAGATTTGGGAAGAAGCCATCGAGAAGGGAGCGACGGATCCCGGCCTCATCATTGCCGCCGCCGACTTCCTGTTCGAACACGAGAAGTACGAACACGCAGCGGAGTTGCTCAAAGCAACCCTTCGAAACGGAATCATCGTCCGACCCTGGCTCTACGAAGCCCTGGCCGTGGCGCTGGAGACGAAAAATGATGGAAGTCCGGAGGAACTGCAACGGTTGCGGCTCTCGGCCCTGGCGCTGGAACCGGACGACATCAGCGGTTTCCTTCGGGCGGCGAAGACGCTCGCCGACCAGAAAGACTACCGCCGTGCCATCCAGTTCGCTCGCCAGGCAAGTGTGATCCAGCCGAACCTTGCCACGACGTACGTTGACGCCCTCACGTATGCGGAACTTGGCAAGGATACCGACGGCATGATTTGGGCCGCGAGTGAGCTTCTGGCTCAGGATTGGCCCGTTGACAACGACGTCCTGCACCTGAAAGCACGGAAGAAAATCGAGTCGTTGGCGGCCACGCTCGAGCGAGAGAACAAGGTCGAGGAAGTCGCACGACTCAAAGAAACTCTCGCGAAGACCCAGGTCCGCGATCTGGTTGTTCGAGTGCGTTGGGCAGCCGGCCAGAGTGGTGCCTCCGAACTCGACGTCGAGGTCGAGGAACCGAACGGAAGTGTCGCTTCCCACGACCACCGACAGACGCCAGGAGGTGGGATTCTCCTCGGTGGCGATCTCGACTCGATCACCGACATTAGCTACATCGCGGCTAAAGGTTTCCCGGGCAAATACATGATTTCCTTGCGACGCCTTTGGGGCACTCCGCTCGGTGGGAAGGTCCGAGTCGAGATCATCAAGCATCGCGGCACGAAAAATGAACGCTACCAAATCCATACACTCGACTTGACAGAGCCGCAAACGCTCGAAGTGGGCCTGAGCGACGGGCGTCGCGATAACGTGGCGGTCGTGCCTCCGATCAACCAACGCCTACAGAGCTATGCGAAGGAAAAACCAATCAAAGGGAACGTCCTCGTGAAACTCCGAGATCTGACCGACCCACACTCGGCTGGATCGACCCAGGCGGCGATGTCTGGTGGCGTCGGCACTTCCATCAACGCCCAGGTGTTACGGCAAATCGCGACGATGCGATTCGAGAAGAAAAAAGGCTCCAAAAAAGGCAAGAAAGCCACCGGGAAGGTTGTGGTGCAGTCTGCCGTTCGCGCTCAGGGGCCGAATAGTGTGTCTCTCACGACGAGCACGACCATCTCGGCTGAGGATGGGGAAATGCGAGTGAAGGTCACTCCGAACTTCCAGAATATGCAGTGGGATCGACCAGTCCACTTGCTCGACCTTCCCCTCATTCCGGGTGGGGAAAAGGAATAGCCTGAGCAACGAAGGAATTCCCTTCCGACTCTGGCCATTCTTGGTCCGATATTCTGATTGTCTCGTTCCTACCCCACAGGCTACTGTGGGGTATTTTGTTTTCAGCCGTCGTTTCTTCGTTCCGATGTAACGAGTTGCAGTCAATGGACGTGAAATTAGTTCTCCTCCAGGGCGGAAAAAAACAACAGGTGTTCCGCCTGCGATCGGAGGAGACAGTCTTGGGCCGAAAACGCGAATGCGACATCCGCATTCCCTCGGGCGAGGTGAGTCGCCAACACTGCCGACTCACTTACGAGGATGGTTACCTCATGGTCGAGGATCTGAAGAGCGCGAACGGAACATTCTTGAACGGTGCCCTGTTGGAAGACGTCGAACTCGTTCGTCCTGGGGATGAACTGAGCCTTGGCCCTGTGACGTTCCGGGCGGCTTACTTGTTAACGCCGGAAGCCGAAGCGAAATTTGATGATCGGGACGGCGTCCCAGTTGTCGAGGAAGCCGAGCCTGAAGTCGAACTTGAGCCAGTCGTTGAGGAAGAGTTGGTCGAAGAGGAGGAAGAGGAAATCCTGCCCGTCACGCCTGGCTTCGCGGACGAAGACGATTTCGGACTCGTCGAAGAAGAAGAGAAAGAGGCCATCAATCCGTATTCGCGTAGGCGTGCTCCGAAACAAAATCCACTCATCCAAGAATCCGCATCCGATCTGGAACCGGAGCCAGATTCTCCGGCGGAAGTCGAACTGGATGACGCTTGGCAACTACCCCCAGACGAGGACGTGCGGGATCTGTTCTCCGATCTCGACGATGATGATGGCTGATGAATTTCGCTCATCGGGTTCGTCGATGGTCGTCGACTAGGTTTATAACCTATCCTTTTTTTGGGACAGGTTACAAACCTGGCCGACGATCGGAACGCAAATATCACTTGGCGAATAGATCTTTGAGGAACGTTTGGACTTCGGACCAACGATCCGCAGCCTTTGCAAAATCCACCTCGACGCCCTTCATCTTTCCCGCCGCTCGTATTTGCGCTGGAAGTTCCACCTTCGCACCAGGATGCAATGGAATCTGGCAACTGTCGGAACGCGCGAGCTTCTCTTCGACGCCCTTGCTCAACAAAAAATCAATCAGCCTCTTTCCTTCCTCGGGATGCGGACAGTCACGTACGAGAGCAACCGTGTTGGGCAGAAACAAGGTTTGGGAAGTCCCATTGGGTTTCTTTGGGAAAATGATCTGGACCGGGTTTCCGGCTCGGACTTCGGCCATGGCGTCGTCGGTATCGGTCATTCCGACGGCGTATTGACCCTTGCCCACCGCGACGGCAACGCCCTTGTTCCCGCCGAGAATATTCACGTCGTTGGCATGGAGCGCTCGATAGAACTTTTTTGCCTTGTCTGCTCCCCAGACTTCGAACAAACACGCGGCGTGGCTCGCCGTCGTCCCGAACTCCGGCTTGGCCATGGCGACCTGCCCGCGAAGGGCTGGCTTCGTCAAGTCTTCGAGGGTTTGCGGCCACTCGGCCTTCTTCAGTTTGGATGTATTGACGAGGATGATCCTGGCGCGGGTCGCGAAACCAGTCCAGGTATCGTCGGTACCTCGAAATTGTTTTGGGTATGCGGCAGCCGAAGGACTCGCATACGGTTGGAGGACTCCGGCTTTCTGCAACCGGATGGTCGCCAAGATTTCGTTATTCCAGTGGACGTCGCACCGCGGAGTGGATTTCTCGCGTATGAGTTCCTGGTAAAGCCCGACCGATTTGGTGGCCTCGGTGTCGAATCGCGGGCTGACCTGAATCCCTGTCTTTTCTGTAAATTCCTTCAAGATCGATTCGGAGAACTCGCGATCGAGGGCACAGTACACGACGACCGTTTTCCCGTCTTTGCTGCCGCCGCAACCAACAACAAATGCGAGGACGCACAGCAGCAAGAGAAATGATGGACGAAAACGCATAACCTTCCCCCTCACAATTGGAATGGATTGGAAGTGAAGTGTTGATGATTGGAGGCGAGAGCAGGTTATTCCTCTTCGTCGATCGACTTGTTTTTCGCGGCCTTGTCCTTGTCGGGGAAGTACTTCACGAGCCGAACTTCGTTCCCCGATTCGTTGTACTGCATGTCATCGACTAACCCGCGGGACATCAGAATCCCGAACCCCCCGTCTCGCAACCCCAACGCCTCACGAACCATCATGTGCGAAACAGGGTCTTCGGGGTCGGCGGCATGGGGGACGTTGTTGGGATCGAAACCGGGGCCTTCGTCGCGAATGGCAATCGTCACCTTTTCCGGATCGATGTGATAATCGACCGTCACGATTCGATCGACTTGTTTTTGGTGACCCCACTCGATGGCGTTCGTTCCCATCTCGCGGACGGCCGTGCTGAGTTGATGGGCTTGCGTCTCCGTCAAGCCACTGTAGAGAAAGAGTGAGCTTAACAGGCTATTGAGTTCTTCGAGGAAACGTGTGTCGCTTTGGAGTTCGAACCGCACTTCGCCTTTTTTTCCCTCGCGTTCCAACTGGTCGCGCCAGTGACTCGCGGCTTGGACGGCGGCATGAAGATCTTCGGCCGTGAACGGTTTGGGGAGATATTGATTCGCCCCGACCTTGAGCCCTCGGAGTTTATCCTCGCGCGCAGACAGAGCACTAATCATGATGACCGGAATCAGATTTGTGTCTCGCTCGAGTTTGAGGGCTTCGCAGATTTGAAAGCCGTCCATGTCGGGCAGGAGCAAGTCGAGCAAAATGATGTCGGGGTTGTGCTGCCGCACCCACGGCACGGCTGGCTTTCCCTCGCTCAAGACGGTCGGTTCGTACCCCCATCGTCGGAGATGTTCGGCCAACAAAAAACCAGTATCTTGTTCGTCTTCGACGACCAGCGCCAGAGGTGCCATTACCGTTCCCCAATTGGCGAGAAGCTGTCATCGCAACCTATCCACGTTTGGTTCATTTTCACACGGAGGCAACTGTCGGTCAACCCTCCACCCTGACGGAAAGAATGTGCGCGAAGATTTCGGAGGTTTGGCGTTTGGACAAGCCTGAAGCGCGAGCAAAGGATCTTTGTCTTGGCGTTTGGACAAGTCTGAAGCGCGAGCAAAGGATCTTCTTTGTCCTTCGCTCGCGCTTCAGGCTTGTCGAAAACCGCGAGACAAAGAAACGGCCTTCGCTCGCGCTTCAGGCTTGTCCAAACGCCAAACCAAAACTCCGCCTGCACTCGCGCTTCACGCTTGTCTCGGAAAACACACAAGGTTCGGCTTCTCGCAAGATCACCAGGTGCATATACTGTGTGCATGGACACTACATCAACAAGTAAGTTGACGCACCTGACGTTTGCGCGCTCGCCGAATCATGCCCTCCAATCACTTCCTCCAATCTCGCGAGATTGGTTCGCCCAACGGTTTGCGGTGCCAACTTTGGCCCAACGAATGACCTGGCCGGTCGTCACGGCAGGTGCGAATTGTTTGTTGGTTGCTCCGACCGGAAACGGGAAAACACTCGCCGCTTTTCTACCGATTCTCGGCAAGTTCTTCGAGGAAAGTGTCGCCTCGGGAATTCGATGCGTCTATGTCGCTCCCTTGAAAGCTCTATGCAATGATGCCCGAAAAAATCTCCGCAGCCACATCCACCAAATCGCAGAACAGTCGAATACACAAATCTTTTCCCCCCAGTTAGCCCTTCGGACTGGCGACACATCCTCCGCGGCGAAGAAAAAAATTTGGACCGACCCGCCAGACATTCTGCTCACGACCCCCGAAAGTCTGGCGCTGATGCTCACTCATCACAAGGCCAGCGAGGTCTTCGCGGCGTTGGAATCGGTCGTCGTCGATGAAGTCCATGCACTGGCGTGCAATAAGCGAGGCGCGGACCTGACCGTCAGTCTGGAACGGCTCGAACGTCTCGCCGGTTCGCCACTTCAACGAATCGGTTTGTCGGCGACGTGCGCCCCAGTCGACACGGCGGCCCGATTCTTGGTCGGTCCAAATCGCGACTGCACCATTGCCCAGATGCGCGACGACGGAGAAATGGATCTTCTGATCGAACCTATTGGATACCGCGACGCCGACGGCTCTTGGGCACCTCAACGGTTTTTCTGGGAGTTGGTGGACCGCGTCACCGAAGAATTGGAGCAGAATACTACGACGCTGGTTTTCACCAACACTCGGGCACTCGCCGAGCGGCTTGCGTATACCTTGCGGCAAAGACGGCCACAATTCGCGGAGCAAATTGCCGTGCATCACTCTTCGCTAGCGGCCAAACGTCGCCGCGTCGTCGAACGGCAACTCAAACGAGGAAACCTGCGGTTGGTCGTTACGAGCACGAGCCTGGAACTTGGCATCGACATTGGTTCGGTCGATTGCGTCGTGATGGTTCGTCCGCCGGGCGGTGCGATTCGCTTGCTCCAGCGAATCGGACGTGCGGGGCACGGGCCCGGCCAACTCCGACGCGGCTTGATCCTCGTCGCCGGTCCCACGCAACTATTGGAAGCAGTGGTCACGGCCAAGGCGAGCCAAACCGGACACCTCGAACAACTCCAGGTGCCAAATCATCCACTCGATGTGCTTTGTCAACAACTCCTCGGGATGGCCGCGACTGAACCGTGGATGCCAAAGGACGCCTACGAACTCGTTCGAGGAGCGTACCCATTTCGCAATCTTCCCCATTTGGATTTTGAGGCGTGCCTCGAATACCTGTTGGGCATTGACGGCAAGGGCCGAGAATGGCTCCCGGCTCGTTTGCGATCGATCCAGGACGACGGGTTCGCGACGTTCCTGGAACTCGGAGAAGCGGAAGAACGCGAATATTTCACGTTGGGAGATTCCGAACAACTCCAAATTCTGCGGCAGAACATCGGGACGATCCTGGGCGAAGACCCCGTTACAGTTCAGCGAGCAGACAGCACGAAAATCGGGGAGGTCGATCAGTATTTCGCAGAGCAACTTCAGCCGGGCGACCGTTTCTTGTTGGATGGGCAGAGTTTGGAATACAAGCAACTGCTCCCCGAAACGTTGGTCGTGGAAGAAGTGATCAACCGCCCAATCGTTCCGAGGTGGTTTGGTGATGGGCTCTCGATTTCGCGAGAGTTGGCCGAGCGGTTGTTTGCGTTTCGGCATTCGGCGGCGGACGCCTTGTTGAATGGTCCGGATGCTCTGGCGCACGTGCTCCAGAGTGAATTCCCTCTCGATGACAACGCGACGTCACTGCTCGTGCAATATTTTGAGAGGCAAGAGACACTGAGTCAAATTCCGGACGCGGCGACTCTCCTTGTGGAAGCCGTCGGAACAGATTGTTCTGTCGAGTATTCGTTACACACTCCGTTGCACCGTCCGGCCAACGACGCCATCGCTCAAGTCCTGGCCCAACGACTTCGCCGAAACGGTTGGCGGGCGCAAGTGCCGGTCGTGGCGGATTTGGGAATCCTGATGTTCTGTGAATCGGCTCGCGAGATCTCGGCTCCGGAGTGGCGAGCGTTACTCTCGCCCGATGGGTTCCTCGAAGAACTCGAACAACTAATGGCCGATGGGCCAACGCTCCGAGATCGATTCCGTCGGGTGGCGACGACAGGATTGATGCTATTGCGGAATCCCCTTGGCGAGAAACCAAAGGTGGGCGGACGAAGTTGGGTGGAACGTCGGTTGTTCGAGCGCGTCCAGCAAGATCATCCCGAATTCGCATTGCTCCGCCAAGCCGAGAGCGAAGTGCGTCAGTATTGCGTGGATGTTGACGGAGCCGCCGCCTATCTTGCGGACATGCCGAACCGCTCGATCCAGGTCCGTTGGCTCCCCTGCACTTCCCCGTTTGCCGAGAATTGGACGCAAAGCCACACGCAGCCCGACGAATTGATCGGCGATCCCGAAGAAGTTTTGTTCCGGCTGCACGCCACGTTGATGGGCCATTCCGCCGACTTGGGTTGAATGCTCGAAAGGACCGCACTTGCCATTTAACATCCACGACGATTGGTTGCTGACTCCATCCCGAGTGGCGATTCACAAGCCCACCGCACCGGCAATCGTCGCCGACGTTCATCTGGGATACTGGCAATCGCGACGAAGGCTTGGGGAAGCTCTCCCACTTGTTCCGGTTTCGGAATCGCTCGAACCGCTCGTACACGCGATGACCGAGAACAATGTCACTCGCCTGGTGATCGCGGGAGATTTTTTCGAAGAGACACCGGATCAAAAGTTGGTTCAGGAGGTCGTAGACTGGTTCGATCAACACGAAATCCAATTGGTGGGAATCGTACTGGGCAATCACGACGAAGATTTGGGATCGGTAACGGATGCCTTTCCGATATATGCTGACGGAGTTTGGCTTGGCGACTGGAAGGTTCTTCATGGCGACGGAAAGTTGCCGAAGACGCCTGTGATTCATGGCCATGTCCATCCGTGTTTTCGAATCGCCGGAGTCAACGCACCGTGCTACCTCAGCAAATCGAATCGGCTCGTGTTGCCCGCGTTCTCAATTGATGCTTCGGGCGTGAATGTTCTTTCGGACGAGGATTATGCGAATTACAGTTCGCATGTGATCACGAGTAAGAAAGTTTTGGATTTTGGAAAAGTGAACTTACTGCAGAAGACGAAGTCGTGATTGACTGAGGACTGCTTGTCAAGTAGTAGGCACACTCCG
>CAYYUU010000274.1:0-8357 GCA_964474955.1 uncultured Alcaligenaceae bacterium
CGCTCCCGTCTCCACAATACAGGTGACGATTGTGCCTCCTTGCTCGTGCGGTCGGACGGTCAAGTGTCCACCGATCAGGCCAGCCCGATGGACCATAATCCGCAAGCCCATTCCGCTTGCCTGGGCTGCCTCCGAAGGATCGATACCAATTCCGTTATCCTGGACGCTCAACGCGATCTTTCCCTCGTGCTCTTGCAATCGAATCGAAACGTGTGTTGCTTTTCCGTGCTTGAAGGCGTTGCTGACGGATTCTTGAGTGATGTGATAAAGCTGCGTGGCTTGTTCGGCGTCGGCGATGCGAACACGTTGCGTACAGATCACTTCGCACGTGACGTCCACTTCCTGGAACCGTTCGGCCAGACGTTCGAGAGCGACCAACAGACCGTCTCGGTCCACGGCGACGGGAATGAGCCCTCGGGACAAGACGCCGAGTTTTTCACGTGTCCGTTGCACGTCCTGGATGAGTTTGGAGGCCAACAGCACGTCGACGGAACCCTGGTTCATCTTCTTCATCAACGCGCTGAGTTTCAGAGACAGCCCAGTCATTTCCTGCCCAACGTCGTCGTGGAGTTCCTGGCCGATGCGTTTCTGTTCCTCCGCGACGACTTGCAACACTTGCCTTTCCATTTCCTTGCGTTCGGTGATGTCCCGAATCAGCCCGACGAAAAACCCCAGGTGATCCACTTCGCTGATCGCCAATTCCATGGGAAAAACCGAGCCATCCTTGCGTTGGGCTACCAGTTCCCGACCAACACCGATGATCCTGGCCTGTTGCGTTTCCAGATAACGGCGGATATACCCGTCGTGTTCTTCGCGGTACGGGGGTGGCATCAGGACGGAGACGTTCTGCCCGATCAGTTCTTCCTCGGTGTGCCCAAATAGTTTTTCGGTCGCAGGGTTAACGCCATCGATGATACCAGATTGATCGATAATGACAATCGCGTCGGCGGCCGTGTTGAGGATCGACCGGAGCCGTTCCTCGCTCTCTTTCAATCGCTGCTCGGCGAGGACACGTTCGGTGATGTTGGTGTGCGATACGACGGCTCCGCCGTCCGCGCTTCGCAGCGGTGTCGCCTGGAGTAGAAACCAACGTTGTTCGGTGTCGGAGTGGCAGGGATATTCCGCGGTAAACTCGGTCGTGGTGACCCGGAGGATGGTCTCCAGACCCTCCGCCACCGCGAAGGCCTTATTGGCGTAGAGTCCTCGGGAGCTTCGGCAAACTTCCAAATAGTTCGCACCAACGTTACACCGATCGGGTCGCCCGGCGTTTTGGCGGGCGAATTCCTCCCAGGCGGGGTTCACGGCGATAATCCGCCCCGTGCGATCCAGGACGGCGATGTGCGCCGAAAGCGACGCGAGGATTGATTTGGTCTGGGCTTCACTTTCAAGCAAAGACCGTTCGATTTGTTTTCGCTCCGTGATGTCGACCCCAATTCCCAGCAAAAACCAATCGCTGGTCTCGTCGTCCTGAGAAAATGGAATACACCGCCACTCGATGAGCCGCTCGTTCCCAGTTTTGGTGAGCCACGGATTCTCGTGTGGTTCTTTCAACTGCGGGTCTCGGAGGTTCGCGAAACGGTTCTCGACAATGGGCCGCCAATTCGGCGGCAGGAAAAGGTCCGCTATGGTTTGCCCCAATACCTCTTGGCGTGTGTATCCGGTCAGGTCCTCGCAGGCACGGTTGAACAGCACGATTTGTCCCGCTTGATCCGTCACCACGATCAAACTCGGGGCCGTCTCAACGACCGCTTCGAGGCGTTGGTGGGCCCGGAGTAATTCGGCCTCGGCTCGTTTTCGCGCGCTAATGTCTCGATGCACCGAAACAAAATTGATCCGCTCGCCGTCGCCGTTGAACAAGGGTGTAATGAACAGTTCGCAGTGGTAGGGCGTGCCGTCCTTGCGATAGTTGACCAATTCAACTTTGCAGGGGCGGTTCGCGGCCAAGTCCTTGCGTAAGCGATCGAGTGTCTTACGGTCGGTTGTTCCCCCTTGGAGCAAACGCGGAGTCTGGCCGATCAGTTCGTCCGCCTCATAGCCGGTAATGCAGCACATCGCCTTGTTGACGAAGACAATGGTCGGTCCGGGCCAGTCGAGATGGTCGCCGGTAATCAGAATGCCTTCACCGAGATTCTCGACGGCTTTGGCCATGAGGGCAATCTCGGCCGTCCGCTCGGCCACCCGCTGCTCCAGTTCCTCGTTCATCTCTCGTAGCGCGACTTCGGCCTCGCGCTGGGCAGTCACATCAATCAAAGCCGTGCGACATAGTTGGATGTTCCCCGATGTGTCCTCGACCGGTGTACTCTCCAGGCGTAGCGTCATCGTTGCGCCATTTTTGCGAGGGAATCGGAGTTCGCAAGACTTTTTGGCCGCAGGCAGCGGCACGCCGTCGGATTCACTAGCTCGTGAAGTGAACACCTCGCGGCGGTGCTGATACAAGGCATCCTGGTCGTCGAAGTGGACATGACGAGCGATCGTCGTGCCGACCAACTCTTTGCGTGGTATGTCCAGTATGGTCGCCAGAGCCAGATTGGCTTGCTCGATCTGGCCATCGCGATTGAGCGTTGCGTAACCGACGGGGGCAAACTCATACAGATCCAGGTATCGGTCGCGGGTTTCCGACAATTCCAGTTGGGCTTGGCGTAACTCTTCGTTTTGCAGTTCCAGTTCGACTTGATGGACACGGAGTTCGTGGACCAAGGACCGGATTTGGTCTGCGGACATGTCAGAAACGTCCGCAAAGCAACGAGCACGAAGAAGGGCCTCGGCACGCTCGCGGAGGGGTTTCGGTGTTTGTTGTTCTTGTGGCGACACGGATTTCCAACGTTCTACGAGCGAGGTAGGGCCTTGCAAGAGTTCCGTCTTCTGCCGACGGGATGGAGGGATATCCCAAAGTTATTGTTTGTCAGTCGTGTCTTCGATGGCAAGTAAAATTAGCTCCGGGAGTCCCGCCTCCCGCACGAGTCGTCGCCCGTTGAGCTGGAGCACCTTGTGTCCGACCCTGGCAAAATCTGCTTCGATCTCGAAATCTTCAAAGCTGGTACTCGTCGAGACGATCTCGTCCAGGCGCTCGCGCAAGGGGGGCAAATCCCATTGCCCGCCCCCGATTTCGTGCAGAAGTTCTCCATCGATCTGCTTTTCTCGCATTTGAAAAGTGCTATAAAACGAACGGTTGGCCGAGACGATCCGCATCTGCGAATCGAGAACCAACAGCGGCTCGCGAACGGTGTTGACGATGCTCTCGAAGTACGCCCGATCTTCTCGACCCAGCTTCTCGGCCACTTTCAGTTGATTGATGTTCACGAACGTGAGGACCAGCCCGTTGATGACATTCTCGGCCGTTCGATACGGCATGATCCGCATCAGGTACCACGTCCCCTCCTTGGTTTGCACTTCGGTTTCTTTGTAAACCAAAGTCTTGAGCACTTCCTGACAATCGCGCAACAGTCCCTCGTGCGTAAGGTGAGACGCCAATTCCGAGATCGGTCGGCCCACGTCCGAGGGGCGCAACGTGATGAGCTGCGAAGCCTGTTCGGTGAATCGCTTGATGCACAATTCATTGTCCAGAAAGATCGTGGCGATGTCTGTGCTGTTGAGTAAATTCTGCATGTCATCGTTGGCCTGCGAAAGCTCTTCGACCTTCGATTGCAACTCGGTGTTGACCGTCGTCAGTTCCTCGTTGAGCGATTGCATCTCCTCCTTCGACGTTTCGAGTTCCTCGTTCGTGCTCTGCAGTTCTTCGTTGGTCGACTGCAGCTCTTCGTTGGTCGATTTGAGTTCCTCGTTGGACGTTTCGAGTTCCTCGACGGTCGTCTTGAGCGATTCCTTGGCATGGAGGAGTTCTCGCTCAAGAAGGGCGACCCGATCCATTTCTGTTTCCCCTTCCCCACCCTCGATACTCTCCGTCTCGACGTTGCCACTCGGTGGTGAAACCGGCTCAAAAGTGATGAGTAGCAGACCGCGAAGAGGTTCGGGATTCTGGAGCTTCACGACCTGGAGTAGGACGGGGGCGAACTCACCGTTGGTCTTCACGCGGATATTGTTTCGTACGACCTCTGTGTTTTGGCCCGAGGCTTGGCGGAGAGCCGCCGCGAGTTCGATTTGGAGGCCCTCGCGGGCCATCTCGAGCACGTTATTGCGGGGATGTTGTCCTTGAGCCAGTTCCAAATAGTCTCCGGTTCGTCCGTGGACGTAGACGACTTCTCCGTCCTTGTTGACGACGATCGACGCCGGAGCGAAACGGCCCAACAGCATCCGCTCGATGAGCGTGGGGACGTGAGCCGTCCTTGCCCGCGTGGCCGAGATGCCTGCAAACGTTGGTTTCTCTTAGCCCGTGGGCAGGGCAGGGATTTCGGGCATCGGATGCGAAGAACTTACTTCCTTTCGAGAAAAGATCTTCCAACGCTTGTCGAGCGTGTGGAAGAGATCCGTCACCGAGCCGATCGTCTCCGATGGTCCCAAAAACAGCAAGCCCTTTGGCCGCAAGGCATAATGAAAGATGGGCAGGAGCCGTTTCTGGATATCGCCGTTCAGATAAATCAACAGATTTCGACACGAGAGAACATCGAGCTTGGTGAACGGCGGATCCTTGATCAAGTTTTGTGGAGCGAAGACCACCATTTCGCGAATGTCCTTGCGAATGCGATACGAACCATCCTGGCGGATGAAGTAACGCTCCAGACGCTGGAGGGAAACATCGACGGCGATGCCGTCGGGATACTGGCCGCCACGCGCCACCTCGATGGCGCGGTCATCCAAATCCGTCCCAAAGATCTGCACGTCGCAGTGCCGTTCCAACCTGTCCTGACATTCGCGAATGGCGATCGCGAGGCTGAACGCTTCCTCTCCGGTGGCACAACCGGGCACCCACGCTCGGAACGTATAGCCTTCCGGTCGAGATTCCAACAACTCGAATAACGGTCCGGCGATGAGCGCCTCCCAGGCTTCCGGATCGCGGAAAAAGTTCGTGACGCTGATGAGCAATTCTTTGAAAAGGACATCGATCTCGCGGGGATTTTCCTGGAGGTAGCGGACGTAGACATTGGGCTCCTGGATTTGATGGACGTTCATCCGCCGTTCGATACGCCTTCGCTACGTGCTACTTTTGTAGGACGAAAAGTCGTTGCCCGTATGAGCCCGCAGGAGCATGAAGATTTTCTGCAGCGGTTCTTCGGGGAAAGCGAGCCTTTCGGCAACGGGCGAGCCCTCTTGAATGTACGGGCCGCGGACGTAAGCGAGCAGTTGACTGGGCATTTCTGCCGGCGGGAGGACATAGTCGACGAGTCCCGTGGCGATGGCACTGGAAGGCATGCCGGCGTACTTGGCCGAGCGAGGTTCCTCGACCATGGCCATTCCAGATTCGGCTTTGATCGCCCGGAGTCCCATCGTGCCGTCGGTTCCCGTTCCCGAGAGAACAATGCAAATCGCTTTTTCTTTCCGGTCTTCGGCCAGCGAACGGAAGAAATAATCAATCGGTAACCGCGGCGCTTCCTTGACCCCCGTCTCCATGCGATGCAAGACACCATTGGAGATCGCCAGGTAGCCGCCGGGTTGGACGACGTAGACGTGATTCGGATCCACCGCCACGCCCTCCTTCGTCTCCACGACGGGCATCTGGGTAGACTTGGCGAGGAGATCGGGTAACAGGCTGGTGTGCGTCGGATGTTGATGGGTCACGATCACGAAGCCGATCCCAGCATCGGTGGGCATGGGACCAAACATTTCTTGCAGGGCCTCAAGTCCACCAGCCGATGCGCCGATGCCGACGACTGGGAACTCGGGCGGACTCGGCTCGTCGGTCGTGGAGACAACTTCGGTAACGTCCTCGAAACTCGTTTGTGGCTTTTCTTCGGACTTTTGTCCCATCCCTGATCTCCTCACGGGTGACCGTTGAAGTGGATCGTTTCTTTGTTCTCAGAAGTGATATTGCGAGTAATGGGCGGATCTCGTGGTCGAGTTCATTGGAATTGTAGTTGAGCGTTTTCACAAGCCTGAAGCGCGAGCAAAGGACCTTTCTTGGGCTTGGCGTTTTCGTTTTTTACAAGCCTGAAGCGCAAGCGAAGAAAAATTCTTGTCGTTTGCCTGCGCCTCCGACTTGCCAGTCGTTGATCAACAATCTTCCGGATAAATACAATGGAGACGACGGCAAGTGAACACCCGTTCTGTAAGGGATTGCCTCACAAATCGCAACCAGTTTCTCCCGTCTATACAACTCGTCTGGAGCAGTTAATCTAAGAAACGAGAAGGGAACAAATACCAGAATCTGAGTTTCTACTTGAGAGTGTTTTCCATGCTCGCGCCCGGTTCGAGAATACCTCTGGTCACCGAGGACTTTCCACTTACCGATGGCTTTGCCCGACTTGATCGGTGTCTGGATCCTTTGGCCATGGAAGTTTGTTTATCCGCTGAGGAAGCTTGCTCCGTTCTGAACGACTCCGAACATGCAATGGTCCTGATCGCTGTTCACGCAGCGCAATACGGAGAAGATGTCTGGGCCGTGAATTGTATTCACGATCTCAAGGAACGTGATCCGAATTGCCTGGTGTTGGTGGTCGCTGAGGAATACGACCCACATCAAGCATTCCGACTGCTCCAGGCTGGTGCCACCGAATACTCCTGCGTTTTGGAGCATTTCGCCCGGTTCGCCAACCTCATTGATTTACTCACGAGATGCGGCCCGAACGAGGACTGCGAAAGACCCACACGCAAGTGTGAGGCTCTCGGTTCGTGGCTGTTTTCCTCGGATTTCATGATTTCGGTCGGTATTCTCGACCTCTTGGAACCACTGCGGCAGATCTCCTCACAACCAACCACGGTGTTATTGGAAGGAGAGGCCGGAACCGGGAAAACGTCGTTGGCTCGCTTCATCCATGAACTCTCTCCGCGACGAAATCAACCTTTTCGGGTGATCGATTGTAACTCCCTTTCCGAAAACGGCACCGGGAGTGAGCTGTTCGAGTCGTTTGAAAACGGTTTTGCTGGCACATTGTTTTTGAACAACGTGAACTCCTTGCCGATGGGTCTGCAAGAAGAATTGGTGCCGGTCGTGACCCGGCACACGTATCCGCCTGTGGGCAGGACAAAGACTCTCTGTGTGAACCCTCGCGTCATCGCGGGATCGAATGCCAAGTCTTTGAGTGAGGAAGTGGTCCAAGAACGATTTCGGAAAGACTTATATCAGCGACTGAGCAGTTTCGGGTTCTACCTTCCGCCCCTTCGGGAGTTGCGTAATCGCATCCTGCCTTTGGCGATCCGATTGATCGTTGGTTTTGCCAAGGAGTATGAACGCGACATAAAAGGAATTCAGCCCGAGGCACTCCGCGCTTTGGCCGAGTACAACTGGCCAGGGAATATCCGAGAACTCCGTTGCGTTTTCGAGAAAGTCGTGTCCCGCATTTCTTACAAAGAGATCCAACTATGTGACTTGCCGGACAGAATCCTCCGCAAATCCGAGAACCTGTGGGCATGGATCGGTGAGCCATCACCAGGTGAGTTGCAAGACCCCATTTGGAAATTCGGCCAAGCAGTTGAAATGAATCACATCTGGGAGTCCTTGTGGAAGCACAACACCAATCAGCTTCCTGTCATCGACGCGCTAGGGGCACGACGAATAGGCCCTCGCAGCAAGCTTCGCGTGTCTAGATTCCTGAGGGCCAGGTAGGAAAACAGAGGACAGGTTTTCGAACGCAAAATACATGATTGTCCGGTTTGTGTCCGGATCCGCTCGGGCGTTCGGAGCAACACGTGTCGTTCTTTCCGATGTGTCTTGGAGAGTCGTCTTTGTCTCCGCGAAAGAACGCATTCTTACCGGCATTCTTTCGCGGAGACAAAGACGACAATACCCAAATGCGACCGAACAACAACCGCAGCTTGATTTCGCGTCAACTGCAAACATCGCCGAAGCCGTTTTCCAACGAGGAGTCTTCGATACCCGAACAACTCGACAGCAACTGGCCCCCGTGGGCCAGCGACGGAACATTGTCTCCACTTTCTCGACTGCAAGACGCCGACCCATCGAACGACTTCAGGAGAATTGTATGAAACCGACACTGTTGATCGCCGAGGCCGATCCCGAATTGTGTGAACTCTATGCCCGTTTTTTTATCCGCCAGGAGTTCACCGTGGAAACGGCCCAAGATGGCCTGAACTGCCTCTTCAAACTCGAAGAATTTCAGCCCGATCTGCTGATCTTGGGATTCGAACTGCTTTGGGGAGGGGGAGAAGGGGTACTGGGATGTATGCACCTTGACAAGCGACTGCGCGTGATCCCGGTGATCCTCCTCACGACCAGTTTCTTCCCCAAGCTCCCGGACGAAGGGGCAAGTCTCGTGGTTCGAACGTTCTCAATCCCTAGCCGCCTC
>CAYYUU010000275.1:0-8306 GCA_964474955.1 uncultured Alcaligenaceae bacterium
ATGGGCGAGCTCCTCGAGCGGCGCGAACTGGAACATGCCGGCCAGCGCCTTCAGCGAGTGCGCCGACCGGAACAGGCGATTGACCAGGTCGGGGGCGGCCTCGGTCCCCGACGCCTGCGCGTCGGAGAGGTCCGCGACGAGGACTCTCGCATCGACCCCGTGAGTATCCCGGAGGGATTTCGCGAGGTCGTTGAGTTTCGCTTCGCTTCGCGCCACGAGGATAAGATTTGATTTGTCCGCCGCGAACAACTTCGCCAGTTCGAGCCCGATCCCCGAAGAGGCCCCGGTGATCAACACAGTTTCGGTATCCATTATTTTCTCACATGGCTACGGATTGGATTGCGGTAGCGTGTTGACGCTTTGGTTTTTGTAGTGTCGCCTTTCGCTCCGCCAAAGGACGCTTGCCTTTGGTTTTATTATGGATTGCGGCAGCGTAGCTGACGCTTTCGTATTTTTTTGAATCCTCGCTTGCGCTTCGGGTTGGTGTTTTGGAGTGCGTCGGCTTGACGACACTTTTGTTTTTGTTTTGTCTCTTGACTTTTGTTTCGAGTTGTTTCCTCGTACCGTTCAGTATACACAGAGAGTAATCTCGTCCGCAAAGCTCCGCCACGAATGGCATTTTCAAAACAAGGCACGTTACCCAATGAGTACATCTTTACCCAAGAAAGAGGTGGTCCTTCTCATCCGTGGGACGCGTCTGGTCACGGATGCGGAACTCATGACTGGCAAGCCAGTTGGCTCCGCTCCTTCCGGAGAGGATGTTGCAAGCAACGAGGAATACGCCGTCCCAAACTGGACCGACCCCGACAGCGAATTCTGCCAAACGTTTTTCGAGTCGATGGGCCGAACGAAGGACGATTTTGATTTCCAAACGTTCGACTGGACTGGCGACAATTTAGAAAGTGTTCGACGCCAGGCCGCGCACGAGCTGCAAAGAGACTTCATCGATCCGCTCGAACAGGGCGACCAACAATATCATGTCGTGGCCCATAGCCACGGCGGTTCGGTCTTTTGGCAGGCCATGAAGGAGTTGGCGAAACGAGACAAGAATCAGGAATTCAAGAACCTCGCGACGTGGACGACGATCGGGGCGCCGTTTTTGCACTTCCGGTCGAAGTGGCGTGGCCCCGCGATGCTCATTCCGTTGTTCCTCACGCTGGGGATCGCCGGAGTCGCTTGCTTCTTTGCTTGGTGGGGGTTCTTTCAGGTCGCCAACCCGATTCACGGAGATGCGTTCGGTTCGTTTTGGGCGGAAGGTTGGGGCAACCGGCTGCGGATGATGTTTTGGATCGCATGCCTCGTCGGAGTTTCCGTTGCCTTCTTCTGGTTCTCCCTTCGCCCGTTCGTTCTTTTCTTGACGGGTGTTTGGGCCGACCGACAGGACGCCGATGCGGCAACTCGTGTGTGGAAACATTGCGGCTCGAAATGGCTCGGGATTCACTCCGACGTCGACGAAGCGATTCGCGGTTTACAGCACACTCTCCAACTCAACGGCGGAATCATTCCGGCCTGGAGCGCGCCGGCGAGTCCTGTCCTCCGGACCCTGCTTTCACCGATTCGAGGGACCTGGAACGGAGTCGTGTTGAAGTTCGGCAACGACTTCATCTGGGCCATGCTCACGAATCGCTTCCAAGGCAATGACACTGTCTCCGATGTTGTCACCGACGTCTCACCGTATCCAATTTTGGAATCGCCCCTTTGGCCTCCGTTGGAGGAGAGGACCAGCCGACTGCTCACGCACGATGCGAACGAAGCGGCGACCGAGACTTTGACGAAACTGCGAGAACAGTTTGCCGAGGCGTTCGAACAAAACATCACGGGGCGCGATCTCATCTTGAGTCTGCTTCGGCTCGTGAGTTGGAGGGAACTCGTCCACACCGGATACTTTCCCGAAACCCGGAACGACTGCCTCGAAATCCCACGCCTCGCAGCGCTGCATGTATTGCATTCGCGGGGAGACGTGCCGGACACGCCCGAACACATCCGAACTCTTCGCACACAATCCCAGGATTTCGACTGGTATGAGGACGTCCGCGAAAAACGGCGAGACGTCTCTCCGCATCAGTCGCCGAAGAAGTTGCCGAGCCGCTGGTCGTTGAATTGCCTCGGCACATTCAACGTTATCGTCGGAGCGTTGCTCGGGTTGTTTTTCGTGTGGGTCGGGTTTACGCACGAACTCAAAGACTACTCGCGAGAGTCCCGTCTGGCTCACGTTATCGAGCAAAGCCAACAACTCGGTGGAGCGATCGGCAGACCCATCGCGGTGTCGACACAAGTGTCGGTGCCCGTCGTGACGACCTCTCCGGTTTCTCCCATCCTCACGACCGAGCAGGACATCGAGTGGCTGTCCTTAAGCGGATTCGAGAAACCGCTTGCGATGGTTTCCTTCCGACCAGTTGGCGTTCCGGTCTATCCTGTCGAGTCCGTCTTGAAGGAACTCCAAAAGGCCGATCGAAAGGAAGACCTTCGGAAAATCTGGTATCAGTTACCGCCAGAAGTCAAGTTCTCCACGCTGCCCCATGTCGTCGAAACGATCATCGAAGACAAGAACTTGACCAAAGCGATCCAGGACAAGACGATCTTCCTTTCGGAAGAAGAGAGCTCGGCTTTGGTCCCCGACACCCAAGATGCCATGCGGCACCAGGCTCTTGTGATGCTCGCGGCGGCTTACCGGCAACACAACGACCAAGATTCCGCCAAGGAACTTCTGAAGCTCTATCTCGAACGGCTGGAGAACCTGACTGTTGATCCGCCCATCTCACTCGTCCAACCCCGATATCGGTTACCTGGGATCAATCGCCTTTATGGGCGAGTGTTGGTCGCCCCGTTGCTCGTGGAACTCGGGAACAAGGAAGCCGCCAAGAATGCGTGCCAAGACGCCCTTAAAGCATTGAAGCAAGCCGAGGAACTTGCGGTGCGACTTCGGAAGGCTCCCAAAAAGGAATCTCAGGAATATCTTGACCTCGTTGGAGACATGGCGGAGTTCGCCTTGGACTACGGATGGAGGCCGTCCAGACGATTTGACCGGAGAATGAGCATCTTTCCGAGGCAGTTTCAACGGCTCCGGCCTCGCCACTCTGTCGAAGACTCTTCTCTTGAGTGGCTCACGGAGTATTTGGAGAAAGATTTGATCGCCGAGCGGCTGCTCTTGGTGTCTTCCCTGTTGCCGCTTCGGGAGGAGCTTGGCGAGGATTTTTCCAAACAACTTCAGTCGCTCCGGAAAGAAATGTCGCAACAGGAGCAACCGTTGTTGGGCACGCTTGCGAGTCTTTCGCTCGTCGTGGGTCGACTTGAGAACGCAGAGATCAAGGACGCTGAAGTCGGGGCATTGAAGAAATATCTGCAAAGCCACCTTGCCAAGGTCGGACTCAAGAGCAACTGGGAATCCGAGAACGCCATCTCCTGGGACCCTCTCCAATTTGCCATTCCCGGTTTGCGTCCAAAAGAAAATGGACCGGACGCCTTCATCGCCAAATATCGCAAGAACTTTGACGAAACGTTGACGGAGTGGACGACCACTTGCGACCGGCTTGGGCAGTTCGACGGCCAACCACAGATTCAACTGTTGGACAAGAAACGGCAAGTGTTCTCGAGGTTGTCTGGCGTTCTGGATGACATTGATCGGGTGGCGTATCTTGCGATTCGAAATCCCGAAACGGAACTTCCCAAAAGCCTCGGCGGATTACTGGACCATGTCCTCTCGAAGTTGGAGAAGCTCAAACACACTCCCAACGACCAGCTATACCTGTACCGGAAGGCTCGGATCTCAGGAATGCGTCAATTTTTGAAACTTCGGCAGGAGAGCGAGCCCGACTACATAGCCTTCGTTCGAGACGAACCTGCGGGGAAGCTGAAGCCGGTATGGGAACGGATGGCGAAAGTCTTTCGAGCCGAACTCGTGGCGACGGGGGCGAAACTCGGTCGGCGCTCTCATCGTCGCCTCGCTCGCCTCGTTCACGAGATGAGCCCAGGCGATTCAACCCCCAAACCAGGCGAAGAGGATTTGGAATCGTTGGTGCGTGCCCAGATGGCGGTCGTCCTCACCAAGTTGGGGAGGTTGAAGTCGGCCCTTGACGTTTGTGCTCGATCTCGGGCGGCTGACCAATTGGAAGTGTTCGCCGAGGTCATCAACTATATCGCTCGCAAGCAAAAATCGCAGTTGCCCAGGCGGTCGAAGACACACGACATCTTCCAACACCATGCGATTTCGACGACGGTCACAGCTCAGTAGAGTCTGAGCTAGGCACAGGGGAGAGAAATACGAACCACAGATTTCACGGAAACCACGGATGAATTTTGTCTGTGGAATCTGTGATATCCGTGGTTTTCTCTTTTCCTCCCGTTTCTTCCTTCGCCCTCGCGGCTTCGCATGGGGTACTGACTGGCTCTTGCGTCTCGTCTCTTTTCTTTCTGTTCCCTACTCCCTGTTCCCTTCTTTCGCCTTCGGCTCGACACTTGTTTGGCGTGCAATTGCAAGTACAATAGAAGCAAGGAAGCGGAAGCCGCAAGGACACCTAATTATTAGGTGTCCTTTTGTTTGCATAGAGAAGCTTAACAGCCCACCCAACTCAACATCACGAATCCATCCGGGGATGCCATGAGCCAAACCGTTGACCATACACAAGACCAAGAAAAGACCGGGCTCGGAAATTACTTCGTGGCCAACTATCCGCCGTTCTCGGCCTGGAAGTCCGACTACGTCGCGAATGCCCTGGAAGTTTTGAACGCACCACCGCGACCCGATACACCACTTGGGCTGTATCTCCATATTCCTTTTTGTCGGAAGCGATGTAAATTCTGCTACTTTCGCGTCTACACCGACAAGAACGCCCAGGACATCGAGATCTATCTGAATGCTCTGGTCAAAGAGGTCGAACTCTACAGTAAGATGCCGATCGTTGGCGGTCGTCCGCTGCATTATTTCTACTTCGGTGGTGGGACGCCGTCGTACTTGAGTTCCAAACAACTCAAGTCGCTCGTCGAACAACTCCAACAGTTCTTGCCCTGGGACAAGGCCGCCGAGGTGACGTTCGAATGCGAACCCGGCACTCTGCAAGAACATAAACTCGAGACGATCAAGGAAATCGGCGTCACCCGTTTGAGCTTCGGGATCGAAAACTTTAACGACGAAATCCTCCAGACGAACGGACGCGCTCATCTCTCGCCCGAAATCGACCGAGCCTATAATTGGGCTCGCAACTTCGACTTCGATCAGATCAACATCGATCTCATTGCGGGGATGCTCGGAGAAACGTGGGACAACTGGAAAGACTGTGTCCAAAAGACCATCGACATGAACCCCGATAGTGTCACGATCTACCAGATGGAGCTGCCGTTCAATACCGTGTTCTCGAAAGAACTCAACATCGTTGGCGAGGAACAACCCTCCCAACCGCCCATCGCTGACTGGCCAACCAAGCGGGCCTGGGTCGATTACGCGTTCGCAGAAATGGCGAAGGCCGGTTACGAACCATCGAGTGCCTACACAATGGTCCGGAGTAAGGCCCAGACGAAATTCGTCTATCGAGATGCGTTGTGGAGAGGTGCTGACATGTTCGGAACAGGAGTCGCGTCGTTTGGACATGTCGGCGGCGTCCACGTCCAGAATCTCGACAAGTGGGAACAATATGTCGAAACGCTCGACAAAGGCGCGTTGCCTTTGGGTCGCGCGTTGCCCGTGAGCCAGGATCAACTTTTGATTCGCGAGATGATCTTGCAACTCAAGACCGGAGAAATCCACGCGGAATACTTTCAACAGAAATTTGGCAAGGATATCCGCGAAGAGTTCAAAGACGGGTTCGAGGAACTGACCAAAAGCGGCGACCTCAACGTCAACAACGGGACGGTGACATTGACACGTCAAGGGTTGTTGCAGATTGATCGGTTGCTGCCGACGTTCTTCGAAGCGGAATTTCGGAATGTGAGATACACCTAATGTTGCTAGAGAAAGGGGCCTGCCTTGAGCCAGTTTGAACGGCCTTCGGTTAGTGACATGACATTCATGATGGGCAATTTCGAAGCCCACTTGCCAGGCAATTATCGCTACTGCCGCAACCACATGTGGTGCACCGAGGTTGATGGCAAACTGCGTTTCGGATTTACGTCGTACGCCGTGCGCCTCATGCAGGACGTCTATTTTCTGGATTGGAGTATCGATGCGGGAACGCGGCTCGAACTCAAGCAAGAGATCGGGCACATCGAGACATCCAAGGCTGAGTCCGATCTATATGCACCCATCGCCGGAACGCTCACGGACTTTAACGACGAACTATTGAAGGATCCCACGCCCATCAACGTCGATACATATGGAGACGGATGGCTGTTTCACATGCAAGGTGAACTCGACCAGACCATGACCGTGGAGGAATATTACAAGTTCCTCGAAGAAGGGTGGGAAAAGACACAACGGATGCTCAAAGGACATATGTGAGTCTTCCGAATTTGCCACAGCACAGCCCAAGGAGATGCCACTTTCATGAACGCAACATACGCTCGCGCCCTCATTCCTCTGTTATCTCTATTCCTTACGATGACCGCGAAGGCCGACGAAACCAAATTCAACTACCCCGACACAAAACGCGTGGATCAGTTCGACGTGTACCATGGCGTGAAGGTCCATGATCCGTACCGTTGGCTCGAAAAAGATGTCCGGAAATCAGAAGCCGTTCGCGAATGGGTGACGGCGGAGAACAAAATCACTCGGGCCTATCTGGAAGCAATTCCCGAACGGAAGCAAATCGCCAAGCGACTCAAAGAACTCTGGAACTACGAGCGATTTTCGATTCCGCGAAAAGTCGCCGGAAAATACTTTTACACTCGAAACAACGGACTCCAAAACCAGAGCGTTCTCTACCTGCAAAAAGCACTCGACGCGGACCCGCGGGAGTTGCTCGACCCCAACAAATGGTCGAAGGACGGGACGGTCTCACTCGCTGGCTATTCCGTCAGCGATGATGGCAAATATCTCGCGTTTGGGAAGTCTGATGCCGGTTCGGACTGGCGGACATGGTATGTTGTTGACGCCGACACCGGGGGCTTTCTGGACGACGAAGTCAAATGGCTCAAGTACGTCCGGAGCGTTTCGTGGGCGAAGGACAACAAGGGCTTCTACTACACTCGGTATCCGGAACCAAAAAAGGGTGAAGAGTTTCAGGGGTTGTCCCTCAAGCCAAAGGTTTACTATCACCGCATCGGGACGAAACAATCCGACGACAAGTTGATTTATGAGCGTCCGGATCACCCCAAGTGGGGATTCGGAACAGATGTTTCCGACGATGGGAAATATATCGTCATTACGATTTACAAAGGGACGGATGATAGATATCGAGTCGTCTACAAGGACCTCACGAAAGATGATTCCAAGGCCGTGATGTTGATCGATAACTTTGAGCACAAATACGAGTTCATCGGCAATGACGATTCTGTGTTCTATTTCACGACCGATTACAAAGCACCACGCGGACGAGTGATCGCGATCGACATTCAAAAGCCAGAGCAGAAAAACTGGAAAGAGATCATCCCCCAAACGAAGAACGCGTTGACCGGCGTTGGTCTGGTCGGCAACAAGTTCATCTGTAGTTATCTGCAGGATGCAAGCACGAAGGTTCGCCTCCACGAGATGAATGGAAAATTCCTCCGCGAGGTCGATCTGCCGGGAATTGGGACGGCCACCGGTTTTGGTGGGAAGCGAAAAGACGACGTCACGTTCTATGCGTTCTATAGTTATTCTGTACCGCCAACGATCTATCAGTATCAAATTACCAACGGCAAGAGCACAGTCTTCAAGCAGCCGAAGGTCAAATTTGATCCCAGCGACTACGTGACGAAACAAGTGTTCTACAAGAGCAAGGACGGAACGAAAGTTCCGATGTTCATCACCCACAAGAAGGGACTCAAGCTCGACGGACAAAATCCCACGCTACTCTATGCTTATGGCGGGTTTAATATTTCCATCACGCCACGATTCTATCTCCAGAAAATCCAGTGGATGGAAATGGGTGGAATCTTCGCCGTGGCCAACATCCGTGGCGGTGGTGAGTATGGCAAAGAATGGCATCAAGCAGCCGTGAAACTGAATCGTCCCAAGGCGTATGAAGACTTCATCGCTGCCGCTGAGTTTCTGATCAAGAAGAAGTACACCAGCACGCCGAAACTCGCCATTCAGGGTGGAAGTAACGGTGGTCTTCTCGTCGGTGCAGTGATGTGCAAGCGGCCTGATTTGTTTGGTGTGTGTCTTCCGCACGTTGGCGTGATGGACATGTTGCGGTTCCACAAGTTCACCGCTGGGCGGTACTGGGTCGATGACT
>CAYYUU010000276.1:0-8268 GCA_964474955.1 uncultured Alcaligenaceae bacterium
CGAGGCCACTCTCCAAGAGCTGAATGACCCGGTCGGACGGGAGAACCGACGCGATACCTTGGTTTGGGCTGGATGAAAACGGTCTATTTTACAGTCCTCCTAAGCCACACAATCTTGGCGATGGTAGTCGCCCCGCTCGCTCTCGTCACGGCGTACCTCGGACTGCGAAATAAATTGTCGCGGCATGTGACGATTGCTCGCTGGACGTTCCCATTATGGATTTACGTGTCCGTGACGGGAGTGGTCGTGTACGTCATGCTCTATCACAGGTAGCATGAACTTTCCGTCTTCGATACAATGAAGTGTACGAGTTGATGAACGGAGGAAAAAGACAATGCGTTTTGCATCGATACTAATCGTGGCGGCCCTATTTGTTTCGCAGGCTCTCGTGACTCCGGTCATGGCGTGTCCATCGTGTCAAATGGCTATCGAATCGACCAATGGAGATTCTCAGGAATCTCTATCGAACTTGAGCCGCGCCTACAACCAAAGTATTTATTTGTTCATGACCATGCCTTTCCTACTCCTCGGGACTTTTGGGTTCTTGATTTATCGGGGCGTGCGACAAAACGAAGCCTATCGACAAGCCCAGCTCATCGAAGCTGTTGATTCCCAGGATTCGAAAGAAGAATCTGCCGAGTAGGGTTTGGTGGACCTTCGCTACGCTTGCATCACCCTGCGAGCATTCAACACATCGAAAAGTTTCATGGCAAACTGGTGGACATCCGCGATCACAAACGAGGCAGTCGTAATCGGACTCGGTGGAGCCATTGGTGCTAATGCTCGCTATTGGCTCGGTCGCTGGATCAGTTCCTTATCTTGGGGTGAGCACTTTCCCTGGGGAACGGTCATCGCGAATGTGAGCGGCTCCATGTTGCTTGCGGCCTTCTTCGTACTCCTCACGGAGAAGTTCACGGCACCCCAAAAAGGATGGTTGCTATTTCTCGGAACTGGTTTTTGTGGGAGCTACACGACGTTTTCGACGTTCGGAGTGGAGACGTTCAAGATGCTAGAACAAGGGCGGTATGGAGCCGCCCTTGGTTATGTTGTGGTGAGTGTTCTGGCTGGGTTCATGGCAGTCGCGGTGACGTTCTGGGCATTACGGGGTGGCCTTCCCAATCCGCCAGCGGATGGATGGAAATGAGAGATAGGCGAAACGCGGGCGGGAAGCGATTGGGTTAGTTCGCCTCTTGCTCGACTGTGGCAAGGTATTCGTTCACGTCATCCTTCGTGATGAATCGAGATGGTTTGTTGATCTCGGCACTCAGCCAACTCATGACCACTGGAGTGTAAGGCAATTCGCCTTCCTTGAGTTTGGCAACAAGCCGATTTCGCCTGCGTTCGCGTTCTTTATTTTTCACGACGCCATTCACGCGGCGCGAAATAACTTGGTCGGCGATTCGTCGGTCGAGTCTATCCCGTCTAAGTCCCACCGTATTCTCCCCGCTTTCTCGGCATACTTCGATTGATTTTGAAAATGCAATTGTAGCTCTTCAGTGAGCTGGCGACAAGGGGCCCTCAAAATCGAGAACTTCTATTTGTTCTTTCGGATCAACTGAAGCCGGTCACCTTTAACGCGGATGGCTCGTACACTCCGATAACGGTCATAGACTGCTTGCATCGAAGCAATGTCATCAAAATACCCCACGACGTAAGCTGCTCCGAATCGCTCACCCGCCTTGATGGCTTTTCCGTGCAATTCCTGAATGAAACAAACATATCCCCGTTGATGACACCAAGCCTCCGAAACGGCTTCTGGATCAAGAGTCATTCCGGCAATCCAAGGTCCCGGTTTTCCGTTCACTTTGACCTGATACGCGCGAATCATCCGCTTCGGCACTTTCCCCTTTTGCCGCTGATAGAGATATTTCTCGTCGGGTGCGAAGTTCTTGGTAAACTCCTTCGCCGGAATCTTTCCAGCATAGCTCAGATAAATTTGCGAGAACGAATCCATTTTCTTGTGACGGATGTGGCCCGGCATGTCTATTCGATAGAATACGTTGGCGAGCGTGTTGACACTCTTGATTTGCTCGGATGACAGTATGTAGCGCACACCGGGTTGGAAGACGAGAGTTTGAGTCCAAACCGAGCCCGCCTTCAGTCCTGGTTTTGCCTTGGTAAATCGGAAGCTCATTAGAACGGCCACGAACCCTTTTCCGCGGATGACCTTCGGACTGAGTTTTCGGGCCTTGGTGCAAATTTGTGGTCCTTCGACGTAATGCTTTGGCAAGTCTCCGTGTATCTTTTTGTTCCGCAGATAGCCATCGTCTCGCCAACCCGGAGCCATCAGAAAGTCCATGATGTGGAGGCCAAATCCAGCCTCCCTCGCTTTCGTCTTTCGGTCAAGAAAGGTCCCGCGAGCGATCCCGCTGACATACCCTCGTTTGTTGATCTTGGCTTGAAGTTTGTCTGTGTCGATTTGAATATAGTCCTTTGTTTCCTTGACCTTGATCGTGTTCTTGGCTGGTTGTGAGGCCAAAAGATTGTTCGTGAAGAGGATGAAACCGAACGGAATACAAGAAAGCATGAAACAGATGCGTCTCATCATAAAACTCCGAAAAGTAGAACAGAAAAGGCGATTGTGTATATAGCTTCACCGGAGTTCTCGGATATATCAACAGAAATAGTTTCTGACCTGCCTACTTGACACCTACCAGGAGCCACCGCATGCGTCAGTTCACAAGAATCCTTGAGGTCATCGGAGTTTTGTTCGTTCTCTGCGGCGAACCAACTCTCGCCTGGACTCAAGATCAAGACATTGACAAAGCCCGTGCCCCTCGTCCAAGCGACTTCGCCATCGTCTTTTCTTTCGGGTACGGGGGTGACAAGATGCCAAAGGATGACGCCAAATTCGAAGAGTTGCTCAAGAAAATCAAGAAGGCGGGATATAACGTGATCCTGACCACGTATACCCCCAAACGTTTGAAGCTGTGTAAGAAACATGGCGTGAAGATGATGCTTGATTATCTTTCTGTCACCCATCACCACGTCTACAAAAGCCCGAATAAGGCGGAAGCTATTGCCAAGAAACTTCGTAATAATCACACCGTTTGGGGATATGCCCTTTGGCACGACCGAATTGGCCGAACGTATAAGGGGCGAATGCGTGACATTCGAACCGTTCGCAAATGGGATCCGACACACCCATCGTTTATGGGCACATATCGAGTCGACGGAATGTCTCGCCTGACCAACGGCGATGTCCTCGGATACTATGACTATCATTGGCAACGTGGTCCACAATATAATTATTCACACTTGTTGCGATATGCGAATTGGTGTCGAGAACGCCAGTGCGTGTTCTATCGATGGTGTCGAGATAATCCGGGACGTCCCGGAAAAGGGAATTACAATCGCTGCGCCTATACCGTCCACACGTCCATTACTTGTGGATGTAGAGGCGGGTTGTGGTTCCTCGCGACGGATCAAATGAATCCAAAGACGTTGGAATGGACGACCGTAGGCAAGGACGTCGCGAAGGTCAATTTGACGGTGATTCCGATGGCCAACGAACTCGCGAAGATCAAGATTCCCTATGCGGTTTACTCGACACCGATCACGAAGTCGTCGAAGGACCGACCGGTAGACGGAAAAGACGTCATGCCATCGGGATTAGAGAATCATCGTTTCCCCAAAGATTTCTTTGTACAGCCGAAAAGCGGCGAATTCGCCGTCGGATTCTCCAAAGCCGGCAAAAACCAAGAAATAGGATATTTCGCAAACAACAACGCGTACCTACCTCAAAAAGTTACGCTGACTCTCAAGGGTATCAAAGGCGTCGATATTTTCAGCCGAGAGAAGAAAGCCTGGCAAACGCTCAAATTGAACAACGACATCGTACAGTTCGAAATTCCACCGGCACTCGGCATGTTGGTTCGGTTCAAAAAGTAGCCTCAAGTTTTCCGAGAATCGCTTCTCTTGCATGTCTCCTGCGACGTTCTAAAATATCCTCCGATCCTCAATTGATGAGAGCCGCCAAAGTCCGTGGCTCTCATTTTCTTTTCGTCGCAAGAAGGCACCATATAGAATGTCTACGCAGAACCCACACCCGTATGTCCTCGCCGAACAACGACACGGTGCCATCCGTGAAACCAAATGGGAAGTTGTCGTCTTGCCGTTTGGAGCCACCGAACCACACAATTTGCATATGCCGTATGCCACGGATAATTATCAAGTCGACGAGATCGGGGCGAGAATATGTGAGAGGGCTTACAAAGCAGGGGCCAAAGTTCTTCTGCTGCCGACCATCCCCTACGGAGTGAACACAAATTATTTGAAGATTCCCGGCGGACTCGCATGTAATTTCACACCTACGACGTTGTTGCACATCATTACTGACATCGTGGAGTCACTCGAACCAAAAGGCGTCCGAAAGGTCCTACTCCTGAACGGGCATGGTGGAAATGAACTCAAACCACTTATCCGGCAGTTACATCACAAAACGAGTGTGTTTCTCTGCGTTTGTGATTGGTATAAAGTCGCCAGGGATTTCTACTCCGAAATATTCGACGAACCAGGCGAACACGCCGACGAAGTCGAGACGAGTTTGGGACTCGCCTACTTTCCGGAGTTGGTCGATCTCGAACTCGCAGACGACGGAGCCGGGAGGCCGACACGTTTTGAGGCCATCAACAAGGGCTGGATCAGCATTACTCGTCCATGGCACTTGGCCAGCACGAACACCGGGATGGGCAATCCCAAGAAGGCCACGGCTGAAAAAGGTAAGAAACTCATGGACGTGTTGGTCGAGCGAATCGGTCAGTTCGTGATCGATCTGGCCAAAGCGGACATGGACGACAAATTTCCATTTTAGAAAACTGGATTGTTCGACATAATGGATTATTATATAGTTCCGGCTCGCAACTGAGGATCATTCTGATGAACCGTATCGCCTTCTTTGTATGTTTGTTCTGGGTGTTGATTGCGCAATCTCCATTGTTCGCCCAAACTACAACATCCAATCGTGGAAAATCTCTCCGCAGTCCTGTGAAACTAACGGCCAAGGCACTCAAAATTCACAAAGCCGCGATCCTCGTTGATGGCCACAATGATCTGCCGTGGGCCATGCGAGAAGGGAATAATAAATTCCGTCGCTTCGACATTCGTAAGAGGCAAAAGGATCTGCACACAGACATTCCGCGACTGAAGAAGGGAAATGTAGGGATGCAGTTTTGGTCGGCCTATGTCCCTGCGAGCACGCGGGCCAAGAGGACTGCCGTGAAGATGACGCTCGAACAAATCGACCTCATCCATCGAATGGTACATACATATTCGGATGTCTTCGAAATGGCCGAGACGGTGGATGACATTTACCGAATTCGTAAGAAAGGGAAGATCGCTTCGATGATCGGCGTTGAGGGCGGGCACTCGATCGATAATTCACTCGGCGTGTTACGTCTTTATTACAAACTCGGTGTCCGTTATATGACGCTCACTCATTCCGAAACGCTCGATTGGGCGGACTCGGCAACGGACGAACCGAAGAGCAAAGGACTGAGCAAATTTGGAGAGAGCGTCGTCCTTGAGATGAACCGATTGGGGATGCTAGTTGACATCTCCCACGTGTCCGTCGAGACCATGGACGACGTTTTGCGAGTTTCCAAGGCTCCCGTCATCGCGTCGCATTCTTCGGCCTTCGCGGTGGCGAAACACGCTCGCAACGTTCCCGACAAGATTCTCAAGAAGCTGAAGAAAAATGGCGGCGTCGTGATGGTCAACTTTTTCTCGGGTTTTGTCGTGCCCGAAGGGGCTCGCGCCATGAAGCATTTGTTCAAGGGATACCGAGACCTCAAAAAACAATATCCCAAGAAGGAAGACTTTCGACAGGCGTGGAGTCAGTGGAAGGCCAAGCATCCGTTCCCAAAAGGAAATGTCCATCACGTTGTTGACCACATCGAGCATATAATAAAAGTTGCGGGCATCGACCACGTTGGACTCGGTTCGGATTTCGACGGGGTGAGTGTCCTGCCGAAACAACTCGAAGACGTTTCGTGTTATCCGTACATCACCCAAGAATTACTCAATCGTGGATATAACCGCGAACAGATTCACAAAGTTCTCGGGGACAACTTACTCAGGGCCTTTCGACAAGCCGAGAAGGTCGCCAAGAGCTGGGGTAAGTAATTCCCGAGCTGTGCACGACTCAAGGGAGTCTCTATTCAGGAGGATTGGATAATTATGGCAACCGCAACTGCACCAGCCCCCGTACATTTCACGGAAGAAGAACGGGAACAACTCTTGGCCGACGTCAACGCGTTCTGCGAAGAATTGCGACCACATGAAGAACTGTGTTATGTTTCCCATAAGTATAACGATCGAGTCATTCCGCTGGCGAAGAAGTATAATCTGTTGGGTATCCCCGTTCCAAAAGAATATGGCGGAAGGGGCGCCGACACTCTTACCTATGTCAAGGCGTTGATGCGCATTGGCCAGGAAGGAACGGGAGTTCGTACGTTCTTCTCGGGGCATACTTCGATCGGCGAATATCCCATCATGACATGGGGGAACGAAGAACAGAAACGCAAATATTTGACGGCAGCGGTCGACGGGGAGAGAACTCTTTGTTTCGGTCTCACGGAACCTGAGGCCGGCAGCAACCCTCTGGAGATGCAAACGACGTATGAACGTCAGGGCGACAAGTTCATCTTGAATGGTGATAAGTATTTGATTTCCAATGCGGGGATCGCAAATTCCGTCGTGACGTTCGCGTATCCCGCGAAGGATGGCAAGCGAGTTGAAGGTGGACGTATCAGTGCCTTCATCGTCGATTTCGAAGGAGATACTGTCCAGGTCGAAAGTCTGACCGACAAGATGGGGATGTTCACGTCGAACACAGGGATGTTTTCGTTCGAAGATCATCCTGTTCCGGTCGAAAACATGTTAGGCGAAGAGGGACATGGGTTCCGAATCGCGATGGGAACGCTCGTGAGCGGTCGATTAAGCGTCGCCGCCGGATGTCTCGGAGTGATCGAAGATTGTTTGCTCGAATCACTTCGGTACGCCAAAGAGCGTTTCCAACACGGCAAGGAAATTGGTAAACATCAACTCGTTCAAGATCACATCGCCCACATCGAAATGGATCGTATTGCCAGCGAATGCTTGCTCTTCCGAGCTGCCGAAGCCAAGGATCTCGCTAACGCCAATCCGGACGATGCGGAGTTACAGCGACAGGCCGAAATGCTCGCCGCTCAATCGAAGTTGTACGCGACGAATGCCGCCTGGGATGCCGCCGACAGGGCTGTCCAAGTCTGGGGCGGAAAAGGATGGTCGACGATTTACCGACCGGGGCGACACCTAATGGACGTCCGAGTTTGCCGCATTTACGAGGGGACGGATGAGATATTGAAGTTGAAGATTGCTTCTTCACTTCTGGGCAAGGAATATCAAGCGTATAAGTGATATTCTCCTTTCCTTTTTCAACGTAATTGGAGATAATAATAAAGGATGACCTACGAGTAATGGAGGAAAACGATTCCTCCATTACAACAGCAGTGTCGAACACACACGTCATTGGGACGGATCGGTTGTTATTCGACCAACAGTGAGGTTACTCCCTGACCTTGTTGAAAGAACCGATCCTCCGATCCATTTCAACTGGACGTACCAACGTCCGAAGGGAGGATTATCATGTTGGCCATCAAGACAGTTCTCCATCCGACCGACTTCACAGAACTTTCGACCCATGCCTTACACCTGGCGCATTCGCTAGCTCGCGATTATTCTGCGCGGCTTGTGCTTTTGCACGTGAAAATGCCCACAGAGGTTATGGAAGGGGAGTTTGGCATGACCCTTCCAGAGCCGCCGAAGTCCGACACCGAGTTGTTAGAGCGATTGCAAGTGTTGTTGCCGAGTGACTCGCCCGTTAACGCTGTGGGAGCCATTGCCGAAGGACAACCAGCCGATGAAATCGTTCGTGTCGCGAAAGAGGAAATGGCGGATCTGATTGTGATGGGCACCCATGGGCGAAGTGGCCTTTCTCGAGTCTTCCTTGGTAGCGTCGCGGACGTCGTGACCCGGAATGCACCTTGTCCTGTCGTGAGTGTTCGGACCTCCCAGACGGAGATTCCGGACCAGTAACTTGGCCGTCGAAAAGTAGCAGGCACATTCCCTGTGCTGTTCGCCTCTTCGATCAAAGCACACGGGGAATTTTATTGGTCTCGCGTCTTCTGCCTTGTCGCAAGTACACGCGGCTCGCGTGTACCAGGAAACTCGACCATCACAAAGGTACACGCGAGCCGCGTGTACCTACGAAACGGACGGTCATTTCTT
>CAYYUU010000277.1:0-8256 GCA_964474955.1 uncultured Alcaligenaceae bacterium
TGTTCGATGGCCTCGATCCATCGTTTGCGTCCCACCAGAATGCCGGCTTGCGGTCCCCCGAGTAACTTGTCGCCGGAGAACAACACGAGGTCGGCGCCAGCCCGAATACTATCCTGGATCTTTGGTTCGTCAGAAAATCCATAGGGGAGCAAGTCGACCATCGCCCCGCTCCCGGCGTCGTCGATGACCGGGATGTTGTGTCGTTTGCCGAGGTCGACCAATTCTTCCAAGGAGGCGGCTTTCGTGTGGCCGCGGATGCGGTAGTTACTTGTGTGGATGCGGAGTAAGGCTCCGGTGTTGTCGTTGATGGCGTTGGCGTAGTCTTGAATGCGGGTGATGTTCGTGGTGCCGACTTCGTGGAGGATGGCACCGCTGACGGCCATGATTTCGGGAATTCGAAAACTTCCGCCGATCTCGACGAGTTGGCCTCGTGAGAGGATGACCTCTTTTCCGTGACAAATCGCGCGGAGGGCAATCACCGTTGCGGCGGCGTTGTTGTTGACGGCCGTGGCGGACTCGGCACCCGTCAATTTACAGAGCCAATCCCTGACGGCGAGTTGCCTGGAAGAACGCTTGCCGGACTCCAGATCCATCTCGAGATTTAGATACGCACGCGAAGCATGATACGCCGCGAGGGCGGCGCCTTCGGCCATCGGGGCTCGGCCAAGGTTTGTGTGGAGGATGATGCCGGTGGCGTTGATGACGGTCTGAAAGTGCGGGCGGTATTCTTTTTTGAAACGAGCGATGACGCGTTCGGCCAATGTATCGACGTCGGGCAAGTCCGCTTCAGTCCAACCATTCCGCAACTTCTCCCTGATCAAATTCAGTTCTTCGCGGATGGCTTCGGTGATCAATTCTCGAGGTTGCTCGCTGGCCAACGTGGCAATCCGCGGCACTTGCAAGACTTCGTTGACCGGAGGAAGTCGTCGGAATGGGTTGTCGGTCATGCGCAAGACTCTGTTTTCCTTGGTCGCCAGAGAACTTCGTTCGTCAGACTTAGGATCGCTGCGAAAAGAAGTGCCTTTTTTCGACGGTAGGACAGGTTTGTAACCTGTCCGTGTTTTTCTTGGACAGGTTGCAGACCTGTCCTACGGGCCAAAACAACAAACCCAGATCTCGGGAACGTATTATCGCCGCGATCCCTACTAATACGCCATCATGGCGATAATGGCGTAAATCACCACGCCGACCGTGAAGACCGCCGTCATGAGCCCAACGATGGCTCCCCCAGCGCTCTTGTCGTCGGACTGGAAGACGTTGTATTGCTCGTCGTTGAAGTATGGCGCAGAAGTCGGTGGTGTCGGTGGTTTGTCATCACCCAGCGTCTCGGCTTTGGTGGCTTCTTCCATTTCGGCGCTGGTGGCCTCGATGGCTTCTCCGGCCTGGGCTCGTTTGATGCCGTCGGCCAGTTGTAATGCCACGCAAACGGTGAACGCCACGAGACCGAGTGAGATCACCTCGATGTAGAGACGCGAAGCCACCAACAACTCGGTCGTGCTGGAAAGGGCGATGAACAGGACCGCCACAACGACCGTCGTGATTAGGTGGTACAACGCGAGGGGAACTAGACTTTTGTACCCGAGAAACTTAGCCGACGCGAAGATCTCGAAGGCGACAACCACGTAGGCTACTCCTCCGAGGATGGCGACGATCAGCCCAGCCATGGGCACGGCTCCAAACCACCCGCCGATCGTGACAAGGAATGCGAGTGTGGCAGCACCCAACCCGACGAGCGGGGCCATGGACACGCCCGTTTCTTCGGGCGTGGAGCAACAAATTTTGACCCCGAGGACCGAAGGGGTCATTCCGACGAGGACCACGAAGGCCCCCAAACCGCTTGAGCCGAAGTGTCCAAGCAATGCACCAAGAACAACGAGGGGGGCACCCACGCTGAGCACTCGCAAGCCAACCCGCAAGTCGTCCCAGAAAAGATTCTTGCCGACGTTGGGGGCTTGAATTTCCGAAGCCCTTGTTTGAGAGACTGTTTCCGCCTGAGCCATTTCTATCTCCAGATCACAACCACAATGGACGGTTTTGTATCAAGTAGAGTTTTGTAATTTCAAGATTTCCCCAACCCAAGCCTTAGGCCTGGCGATACGGGTCCTTTCTGTTCCTGGAACCGTCGAAGCGGCCCAAGTCATTCTATAAAATTATCGCCGGAAGCTAGCGTACTGGGAAGGAGTTCGAAAAAGTCTGGCAAAGACGACAAGCGTGCAATCCTCCCAAATCTTGCATCCCCGCAGATCTCCTTCATCCTTTCCACATTGATTCTACCCCGTTACTTCTTATATGATAGCTCCTTCGTCCTCTCTTGCGAAGAAGGTGTTCCTTTTCGGCGTCCTCCAGATTCTCCCAGAGGACGGCAAAACAAGACAGAGGCACTTTTTTAAACATACCACTGAGAATATGCCATGAATAACCCCAAATGGATCACGAAGTTAACAGCGACGACGCCGTTGCGGAAAGCAGCAAACATCGCATTGACGAATCGTTTTCAATTTGTCCTCGATCACTTGCCAGCGGCTGTGGAACGCCCCGAAGAAGATGTCGAGTATGTCCACCAACTTCGTGTCGGCACTCGTCGAGCGGCGGCAGCGCTTCGTCTCTTCGCCGGTTGTCTGGCCGAGAAAAATCGCAAGAGCGCCGACCAAGAATTGAAACAAGTACGTCGGGCTGCGGGGGCCGCGCGGGATTGGGACGTCTTTTTGGCTGGGCTCGAGAAACAGTCCGAACAAGACGAGGTGGACATGCCTGCCATCGATTTCCTTCGAGGCTATGCCCTCAAGGAGCGCCTGAGGGCTCAAGACCGTCTCGTTGCATCCGCCCCGCAACCAGTGGCACTACACAAGATACTCGAAAAAACGGTGGGGGCCATCAAGGCCCCGAAGAGAAAGGGGGCTCGGCTCATCGACCTGGCCGAACCGCGGTTGTCCAAGGCCTTGGACAATTTATCGAAGGCCGCGTCGGCGGATCTCACCAGCGACAAGAATCTTCACCAAGTTCGAATCGAGGGAAAGCGGCTGCGGTATTTGATGGACTTGTTTGCTCACTGTTTCGATTCGGACTTCCGCGAAAAGTATTACCCTGCCGTGGAAGACGTTCAAAAAATCTTGGGGCACGCCAACGATAGTTACAACGCGAATGAAGTGCTCAAGACGGTCCGGGAGAAGGCATCGGGCTTTCTGGGGAGCAAGTGGGAGCGATACAAGGGGACATGGGAGAAGCTCCAGCGAGACCACCAGGAGAGATGGGAATCGAGCCGGAGTCAATTGAAAGAATGGTTCGTCAAGTGGCTCCAGCCAACCGGCGAACCGGCGCTCAGGCGGATGTTGGCGACCGCTCCGAAACGCGGACAACTGTTGATTCTTCAAGGAGCCGAGGCGTAGGGAACACAAGAAAGGCAGAAGGCGGAAGGCCGAAGACAAAAGACACGATCTTACGCGACGGCCCGAAGGAACAGGTAAGAGAGCGAAAAAAAGACGAACCCCAGAGGATGCGGCGAGCACGGAGAAATTTTCTCCGTCTGTTCCGTGTCCTCCGGGGTTCGTCTTTTTTTCGCTCTCTTACCTGTTCCCTCGACCGTTACGGTCGTGGGATTGGCTCGATCTCATCGAGGAAGATCTGCTCCTCCTCCTCGTTGATGATGATCCTCGGCGTGACCATCATGAGCAAGCTACTGGCGGCCCGACCGTATCCCACGTTCTTGAAGAGACGACTGATGTACGGAATCTTCGAGAGCACCGGAGGTCCGTATTCGGTCCGTTCCTCCAAGAGGGCTTTCAACCCACCCAGCAGTACCGTCCCGCCGTCGGGTACCGTGACCGTCGTACTGACGGCGATGGTAGAGATCGACGGGAACTGAATCGGGACGGTCAGGAACAACTGATCTAATCCCGGAGGCGACGTTCCATCCACAAAAACTTGGGGGACCGGAATCGTGATCGGGATGATCGGGATGTTCGCCGAGATCAAACTCTGCATCTGGAGCTGCAGAGAGAGCCTCACGAATCGCCGATCGGCCGAGACGACCGGAGTCACGTTGATTCCTGTCCCAATCGGAATGGCCTGGCTGTTCGGCGTGAATATCACACCGAACGGTGTCGGCGTGGGGAATGTCCCTAACATCGCCGCGACCTGGTCCTGGGCCTGGATGAACGCCGATTGGCCGTTGAACACCGTCACCCTGGGAGCCTGGGTGTTGTTCGCCCGGCGGTTCCCCTGGGCCGCTTCCAGGAACATGAAGACCTGGATGTCACTCAGGAACGCCAGACCGACGGACAGGCCACCGTTGGCCCCGAGGGCTCCGGGGAAGCCACCCAACGTCGGTAACGTGTAGTTAAAGCTCGTACTCTCCAACGGGATGTTCAAGTCTGGGGTGAACGTCCCCGCCGGCGTCAATCCGGAGAAGAACCCGTCGGGCAAGAATCGGTTGATGACCCCACCCGGCTGGAACTGTCCCGACACGAGTTGCGGCTCGAATAGGCCCTGATCGGTCGTGATGTTCAGGTCAAAGTCGAGACCCATGTACTCGAAGAACGACTCGGACACGGCGATCAACCGGACTTCGATGGCGACCTCCAGGTCTTGCAGACGTCGGAGGGCCTTGAGCAAATCGGCGACCTGCTCCTGCACGTCCTGCGTTTGCGTGATGACCAGACCCATGCCAAGGGGGAAGTACTGGATCCGCCCCTGGCCCCCGACTTGCGACCAACTATCCGGGTTGACCGTCGTCGTGATGAGGTTGATCAAATCGCGTTCGATGGTCTTTTTGAGAGGAGCTTCACTCGGTCCCTGGGCGTACACCGGCCCGATCCCACGAGGTCCGTTTCCGGCGTTCTGACCGAACGTCGAACCATCGGAGTAGCTGCTGACGTCGGCCCCCGGAGTCAGGACGCTCCCGCCTGGTTGGAACGGTTGGGCTCCGATATCGTAAATCCGACCCCGGTTCGACTGCTCTTCGAGCAACGTCGTGAGGTCCTTCATCCGACGACCGTGGGTGTCCTGGACGGCCACGACGAGATCGGCCACGGGATACGTCACCGTCACGACCTTCCCGGCGGCATCTTCCTTCGTCGTGATGTGCAGGACCTCGTGCTTGATGACGTACGTCAGCCGTGCCTTCTCCAGCAACAAGTTAAGCGCCGACTTGAGGGAGATGTTCGTGACCCGCAGGGAGACCGGATGCTTGAGGCTGATCCCGGCCTCCTCGATCGCCCGCGTGTTCTCCACGATGTTGATGCCGCTGAACGACTGCAGGCTCTCCAGGGCGGTCTTGAGGGGCACGTCCTGGAAGTTCAACGCCGGCAGCGTCAGCAACAACCTCCTCTCGATCTCGAATTCTTTCTGACTCTTGAGCATCGAGGGGATGCCTTCGCCAGGGACGCGTCTCCGGGCACGTGCGAGCGCGGTTCCGTCAATCGCGATTGGACGTCCGGTGTCACCCACGTAGGGGCCTGGGTCGATGTTCAAGGCCTTGATGAAATGGTCCTCTTTGCGACGCTCGATGTACTCAAAGTCCTTCTTGTTTTGGGCCATTCGGAGCATCTTGATGGCCATGCCGGCGGCGACATTGTCCGGGTCGAGTGTCTTGGCCTTCCACGCCAGGTTGGCCGCCTGTTTGAACTCACCGCGGTTGTAATGGTCCGCCGCCTCTTTCAGAAGTTTTTGAATCTTCTGCTCGTTCTGAGACTTTTCGATGGTCCGTTTGCGTTCGCGGTCGTACGCCGTGCTGCCGCGGACGACGCTCTCACGTTCCGCCCGACGTGCTTGTTCCCATAGGACCCTTTGGTGGATCATGCGGTACTGGTTCAGGCGAGTCGCGATGGACGAACGCAACAATCGTTCTTGCTGCGAGCCAAGCCCCGCCTTGGTGAGCTTGTCGTCGAACTCCTGCAGGAGCGTGATGGCCCTCTCACGTTCGCCCGCCATGAAGAGCTTGTGCGCGAGACGTCGGGCTTCTTCGCTATCTTGGCGGCATTTGTCGGTCCAGGCTCGCTCGCGGATGAGCTGCTTCTTGAGCAGTTCCGCTTCGGCAGAGCCATTCCCCACGCTTGCCTTGCCCGGAGGCGTCCCGCCTTTGGTAGGACCCAAGAGCAATTCCCCGGGATTCCCTTTAGCAAGCTGTGTCCCTTGCGATCCCTTGGTGTTGGGGGTTTCGGGGTCACTGGTTGCGCCAGGTGTCGAGGAAAGCAGTTCGCGAAGCGTCCTGGCTCGTGCAGGATCGAGGAGCTTCCTGTCGATGGCGTTGGCAATGGCCCAGAAGCCTTTGTAGTCCTTGTGCTGGGCGGCGAAGATGGCGGCCTCGGCCCGACGGTTCGCGGTGGCGATGAGTTGTTTGGCCTCTTCGTCGTCGCACTCTCGGAGCAACGCGGCTGCCTGGTCGTTCACGCCGTATTTGTTGCCGTCCACGTCGAACGCCATGCTCGCCAGCTTTCTGGCTTCGCTGACGCGTCCCTTTTGGAGCATCCGACGGCTCTCGGCGATCCACTCGTGGCCTTGGTTCCCGGGGCCCGAGGGGACACTCGCATTAGGTGGAGGGACCGCGCCGCCGTTTCCTTGGAGTGCCGCCAAGTGTTGGGTGCGCTGGTCAATGGGCCCAAGGTCAAAGCCGAACGCTTGGGCCAGACCGCGAGCTTGTTTGAGCAGTCCTTCGGCCTTCTCGAACCGGCGGCTATCCAGGGAATTGCTAGCAACACCATCGGCCTGGTAAAGCAGCTTGCCGATGTCATGCTTGGCGTGCCTGTCCAAATCGAACAATGCCTTCTCGGGCGTGTCTTCGGACAACTGAAGACCGACCCCGCGTTTCTTGGCGTCGATCACCCTGCGATGTACCGACATCGCTTTCGCCCGCGCTTCGGTGAGTCGGCCCTTTCGTTGGAGGTCACGAACGGCCCGCAATTCCGCGACGACCTGTTGCTCCAGCATGGTATCTGGACGGGTGGTTTGCGGACGTCTTGCAGTCTTCTTTCCGCCGGGCGGAGGAATTGCCATGCCCTTCTCGTCGGGCCCAACCGACGGAGGATTTTGTCCCCCTGGAACTTTCAAGTTGTTCTTTTGCAATTCAATTTCGACCTTGGCAATTTCGGCCAGGAGCGTCTTTGGTCGGTCGCTGATGTCCCAAACGGAGAACTGGTGCTTCCGTTGGGCCTTCCACGCCAGTTGCTTGGCTTCCTTGAGGTTGCCCTGTTTGAACTGCTTTTTAGCCTCGGCGAGCAATTCCAGGGCCTCGGCGCGATTGATTTTGCTCCGAGCCTGTTGAATCTGGCCGTGCAGCTTGTTCGGGTTGTCGCCGAACAAGCCCCAGTTTGCGTCGGGGGCGTTCGCGGCTCGCGTGCACAACCTCTCTGCGGCGTCGAGGTACCCTTGCTCGAAAAACTTTCGAGCATATTTGAGCAACGTCTTTGCGTCCTTAATTCCTTCGGGGATTGTCGGACTCGGCGGGGCGGCAGTCTTTCGATCGTTGCCCTCCCGCTGCGTCACCATCCCCTTCCGGGCATTGGGCGGTGTCGTCAATGTTGGGGACTTGGTTTCGATTTCCGTGAGCAGATTGTCGGGAGTTTTCTCGTACCACTGCAAGTTGTGGTTCAAGGCCTTCGCCTGGGTGGCCAACCTCCGGGCCGTGTCGACGTCGCCTTGTTGGAGTGCCTCATACCCGCGTTCGATGAGCTTGCGGGCCTTCTTGGTGGTCGGATCTTCCTTGGATTGGAAGGCCGTGCGGATGACTCGATCGTACTTGTGTACGTCTCGCATGAGCTCGGCAGGCGTCTTTTCTCCCGCGGTCAGTTGCACTCGTAATTCGTGGGCTTTTTGGGCCAAACGAGCTGCCGTGGCGTAATCGTGCATTTGCAACGCCATGTACCCCTTGCGGATCAAGTCGCGTGCGATGGCTGTCCTCCGAGTGCCGGCTGACATGACCCCCCCAGGTTGGAACCGCTCTTCCGCCTGTGGAGGTTGTTGGGGTTGCTCTTGGGGCGTCGATTTTTTCCCCCAGGCGAACATATTTCGCAGTGGGCGAAATCCACCAGAGCTGTCCTTCGACGTATTTCCGCCGCGAGTGGTTCTTTGCTTGGCACGCTCTAATCGGACGTCACGCAACACGTTCGAGGGCGAATCGCTGTTCCAGGGCATCCAACTTGGCAGGACCCCCGAGTAGGCCTTCTTGGCGTGGTTGGCCAAGCTCTCGGCAGTGTCGAGGTCTCCCTGATTGAAGGCAGCGCGGGCGTCTTTCATGAGTTCGGCATAGCCTGCCTTGGTGGC
>CAYYUU010000278.1:0-8249 GCA_964474955.1 uncultured Alcaligenaceae bacterium
CCTCATAGAGTCGTGATGGTTCCGGCTGGAGTTATTGGTTTCCTATCGAATGATCCCCGCTGACCAATTCACGAAGACGCAACAGATGCGTTTCTGGATTTTGGAAAAAGTAGTAGGCACACTTGGAACGCAAAAGTTCCAGGTGTCCGTTTTTCGGCGGAGTTGTTTTTTCGTAGGGTGTGCCTTCGCTGGCGCTTGTCACACCCTACAAAAAACGGACATGCATTTATTTCGCATTTGTCGTTCGCGTTTTGGTCACGGCACACGGAGTGTGCCTACTACTTTTGCACATCCGTTCCAAAATCTTAAAACGCCTCACGCAACTCTGCGAACCACATCCGATCTCAACGAAAGCGGGATCTCATGCTGAAGCAGTTGCCCCTCTGGATCGTCTTGGTCCTCGTTCTCTGGACTCCCGGTTGGGTCTTCGCGCAATTCGGCGTTCCTGGTGCTGGGGCGGGCGGAGCACCTGGCGCGGCGCCTGGAGCACCTGCAGCGCCGGGTGGAGTCGGAGGAATTCCCGGAGCGAACCAGGCACCGCGAAATATATGGGACTTTCTCGGCCTGTCGTACGACAACTGTGAAAAGCATCGCAAGAAACTCTGTGAGAAACCCATCGGCAAGCTCATCAACAACATGCTCGTCCCTTTCCAGTTTGCCTCGGGTGGTCTCATCCACCCACTTTGCCCGGAAGGCCCAAGCGAAGAAGAACTCGCCGCTCTCACAGACCCTAACGCGAATGTTTCTCCTGCCGAAGCGGCTGCCGCTGCGATCAAGGCGGATGTGGCCGGAGCTGCGAAACGCCGAGCCGCCGTTCGTTATCTTGGAACAGTCGACTGTCACTATTACCCGGAAGCCGAAAGCGGCTTGATTGGTGCGTTACGTGGCGATCGGATCGAGTGCGTTCGCTACGAAGCGGCCCTCGCTCTTGCCAAAGGATGCTGCTGTACCAAGAAGACGATTGCTGCCCTCAAGATCGTCGTCGAAGGGAAAAACATAGACGGCAACCCAGCGGAAACTTCCGAGCGAGTCAAGGCCATGGCGTATCAAGCATTGGGTCTTTGCCTCTCGAAAGTGACGATCGAAGAGCCTCCGCCGAAACGCCCCGAGTTCCCTGGCGAACCACGAATTCCACCTCGGCCAGAAAATCCGCCGATCGAAAAATTGCGAGGGTGGAAACGCAAGCAAGCCATCCAACTGGCCTATTACAAACGAACAATGCCCGTTCGTTCCCGAGCAAACCTCGAACGGGAAGCGGCACTCGCGCTCGCCGCAAGAGTTGGAACGGGACATTCCCCCACCTAAAAGATTTTTGGACGGAACAGCTTCTTTGGCATTTGGCAACGAGCCGTCGAGTCAGAGAATGTCAAGGAAGAGATATCGTTTGACGAGGCGGTTCTCGCGAAGCCGACCCCGCGGACGCCAAATGTGCGTCACCGAATTTCTTCACCACCGCAGCAACAACAAATGCCTATCCCAAAAAAAACAGTGCCGAAACAAACTTTGACACCTTGGCGATCTGGGATGCGGAAAACTGTCGCTCCGCAATCGCGAAAGCCATCCACAAGCGGCCAAACGCGAGTTGCGTGGCCAGGGGAAAAGACACAACCAACGCGGACTTCACGACAGCAAATCGTGCAAACTTGCGGCCCGTCGCCAGTCCCTTGGCCAGTCCAAGAACAAGTCCCCGAGCCCGAGCCGAGTCTGTTTTCGTTCTGGAAACCGAGCATCACTCAAGTCCCAGCCAGGTCACAACGGACCACGACCGTTTCGAGAAAAACGCGGCCGCAGCGAGTCTCGCAAGCGAACCACCAAACGCGGAGTGCCCCAACGCCGGTCCCATGGCCGGTCGGCGGACCTATTCAACGGACGAGCTATGTTTCGGGGAACTCTCCGATTGGAGGTGTGAGGAATCCTCCGAAACCGGTTCCCTGGCCAGGAGGTAATCGCAGAGCACCACAGAAAACGGCGTCCATGAGTTCGTCATTACCGGCTATTGGGCTCAGAACTGGGTGGAACCATCAACAGGCTACCACCCAAACGAACTCAGCACCAAAGCCGCAAACCAAGAGCCAATCGGTTCCCTGGCCAAGCGGCAGGCGGGCTGTTTCCGCCAACACGCAAGCGCCTACGTTGGGATTCAATGCTCCTCCTGCCAACGCCAAAGATATCGAGGTGTTGCCCATTTCTATACCACCGAGATCACAAGAAATGCCAAGTCCGACATCGACAAGAGGAAATGGGAGTATGCGGGACTTTGCGAATGCGCCTCCCGTCGTGGAGCTTCAGGGAGGCGATGCCATGTTGATTAGGGGAAGGCGGTAACCAAGATGGTGGGTGAACACTGACGGCTTATCCAACCGCTTCCGTCGTACCAGGTTGGTTATATTGGAAATAATTGTCCCACTTATAATCTAACACTTCGAGAGCTTTCTTGATCGGGACGGCCGTATATCGGTCACCGTTCTTCTCGACCAACTTATTCGCTTCGAGTTTCGCCAGGGCGTCTTCGATCTCGAAATCGACCTTCAGATCTAGCAACTGTTCCAAATCGATTTCGATGTAATCGTCCAGATCTTTGGCCGTCCATCCTTGCGGCGGAGCGTAGGCCCAGAGATAGAAGTAACCCAAGATCACCTCGCGACATTCTTGTTCTTCGGCTTCGTCGAACAAGTTGATCAACACACCTGCGTTGCTATCGAGGTTCTGATAATATAGGCTCTCGGTGAGTTGCAAGTTATATGTTTGTTGAGCCACGCGATAGCCCGCATATTGTTTGTAGCCATATCCGCCGATGACACCAAGCAAACTAAAGAAGCCAATCGGATTAGCGAAGATCATGGCGAGCGTTGCCGTGATCCCCACTGTCGCCACGGCGAGAGCGAGTACGAATTCGACGACCTTGTAGATAATCATGCCGATGGCCGCCAACAGAGAAGCGCCGAGCTTGGCGAACTCGATCTTCGGCATCTTCACTTTGCCGCCCGGCAGCAACATCTCGATATCCACTTGCGGTATGTCCTTGAAAATCTTCAAGTAGACGGCTTCGGCGTTGATGTTCGGCGAAGGCTTCTTCGTTTGCTTTTGTTTCAAAACGATCACGACACGCACATAGAATGGGACGAGGAGTACTTCCATCTTCCAGAAAATGAGCCAGTGTCGCTTGAGACTCTTTCCGATTCCGCTCCCACGAACATATACGTCGAGGTGTTCGAACTGGTCGAAGTCGATCTCGAGATTAATGCCCCAGGCGCTGGCCGCGTCGCCAGCTTCGATGAGTTGCTCCTTCGTTAACTTCGTGTAGTTCGCACGCTCCAATAACCAGGTGAGTTTCTCGTAAAGTTCGGCCCGTTTTTCTTCCTTGTCTTCATCCGGAATCAGTGTGGCCCCGACGGAGAGGGAGTCCGGGTCAAACGGGTGATATTGGTTCTTGAGCGATTCCAAATTGTCGTGGTATTCGAAATGGTAAATCGCGTTCACGATCCGACAGAACTGGCGAAACTGTTGCCGTTGTTCCTCGGTCAGTTTTGAACTTTTGACCAACAACTCGATGAGATCACTGCGACGGATGGGAATATAATGTTCGCGGTCATCATACTGAGCCATGAGTAATACCTCACAACTAATCTTGCTACGTTGAGTTCAATTTATAGATGTCTGGCGCTTAAGTTATCGAAGCGTTGCTCACCATTGCATGGCGCCAAGTTCGTCCTCTGGGGATCGGACCAACTTGGCCACGAGTCTATCGAGAAAATCCTTGATGTCACTCATCCGTTCGGGACGCCCGCTGGGCTTGTAACTCATACAACTGTGAATCAGCTTCGCAAGGGGTTTCGGCGTCTCCGGTTGGAGTTCGTTCACGGGCGTAAGCAACTTATTGAACAGACCCTCGTTGAGTGGCGAGCCAGCGTTTCCTGTGAGGCAATTGGGCGGAAGTTGCCACGTCACGAGTCGGTACATCGTCGCCCCAAAATTGTAAATGTCTGTCTTCTCGTTCACGAGACTTTTCTTGATCTGCTCGGGAGCCATGTATTCGGGCGTTCCCTGGACACGGCCCTTCGGTTCGCCCTTGATCCACGCGAGCCCATAGTCGATGATCTTGACCTCACCAACGCGGCTCAACATGATGTTATTCGGTTTTAAATCCGCATGATACGCGCCTCTTCGGTGCATGTGCGCCATTCCTGCCGCGATTTGGACAAAAACTTGGACCAATCGCGGGATCGTCAACCCCGTAACTTTGTCGAGTGGCAAGCCGTTGACGTATTCGATGAGAATGTGGACTTTCCGAATCCGAAAGAGCCAATCGCGGCTCTTTTCGAGGATGTGGATTTTGATCAAGTTGGGGTGGGTGAGCATCTGTCCGACGGCATATTCGTGTTCGGCTTGTTTGAGAAACTTTTGGTCCTCGGCATCGTCGATGGGAATGATTTTCAGGGCGTACTGCTTGGCATCGCTGTTACGGCGGATGTGCAAGATGGTGCTATGCGCGCCAGTCCCGAGTGTCCCAAGGACTTGAAATTTTCCGATTCGAGCATCAGCCATGTTGCACTACCTGGGGCACGGATAATTACTTCAAGGTTGCCGAACGATGGTCCCAAACAAATCATCAACGCTGAGTTCATCTCTGATTTTAGAGCTTGTTGATTCTCACAAGCCTGAAGCGCGAGCGAAGGATCCTTTTTTGTCCTTCGCTCACGCTTCAGGTTCGTCAAAACGCCAAGGTGTAAGAGCGAAGAATCGGGGTTTTCATTTGCCCGCGATTCAGGCTTGTCAAAAAGAATCCCAAAATCCGAAGCTGCCCTTCACCGGTTTCCACCTCCGCAATTCCGCGCTCACGAGTGTGTTCAAACTCTCTTTGGCGTAAGTGCTCGGCGCGCACGTCCCGAACTGAGCGAAACAGAGGCGAGAGAAATTTTGGAAGTTGAGATCTCCCACTTCTTTTTAACAACTCCAAGTGGTGATTGTCACCACGGGATGGTTGTTTCTGAAGCGCAGTTGAGTTTGGAAAACTTGGCGTGGTCGTGCCCGGCGTGGTCTTCGCAAGGATTGTGTATCCCCGAAAGCGGAACCTGGCTCTTGGTAGCTCTTCGGGAAATTACAAAAAGCATCCGTTTGCTTTCGCTGGAATTGTCCAAATGTGTGCGGCCTACGCGGATTGTGTCAGGATGGGGAGAGATAAAATCGAGAGAAAATGAAGGAAAAGGGTTTTCTTTTTGTGGCTTGTGCCGAAGAAAATACTACACCTCCGTGAGGCCAAATGGCGAAGGTTCCGACTTTTCGAGATTTGTGGATTTTGGAAACTTTGGAAAATTTCCTTGCGTCTCGGTTTTCTGGTTGGTACCGTATTTCAACAGATTAGGAACGGAATCTGAAACATTGCCCATTTCGATAATAGCGATTGACTTCACCATTCTTGTTACAGAATTTCAGACACTTGAGACGTTTCCCCTCAACGTCGAGTTCTGAACCACGTAAACGCTAGTATTTATTTGCCCACACCCAATATCGGTGACTCGAGTTGCTCTTGGCTGTTTGCTTCGGCGCAGAACTGTGTCGAGTTTCATGGATTGAAGGCTCAAGCAATCATTCATTGACCAACTAACAGTGTTCCGGGAACCGTCATCGTTCCCGACAACATTCTCTTGTGTTTTGACTTCGTTGTTCTAGTTGAAGGGGGACCGATCATGGATCACGTCCACGAGACCAGTTATGTGGTTTACGTACGGTTGGACAAACGCCATGCGGCACCACCAGGGGCTGTCGAACAGCCTGTCCGCACGTGCTCCAGCTACGCCGAAGCGCGGGAAGTCCAACGAATGTATCGAAGAGCATCTCGCGAGTGTATCATTCGGTTCGAGGGAATCACGGGCGGCGGAGACTGAGTCCGTCCGCCCGTACAATTTGAAACACGAACATAAAATTTTCCCTTCTCTCCATCTGGTTGTAGGTTCTGTTCCTTCGCGGTTTGGCTCGTCTCTCCTCATCGATTCTGCACGACCCCGCATCACCGACGTCAGGACCTCAACTTGAACCTCTCTCATGGGCGAGTCTTGCACCGAAAAGAAATGGGCCAGGGCTCGTCCCAAAACGTTATCGCCTTCTGGGAAATGCTGGCCAACATCCCAAACGGCATTGCCTGCCGTTGCGAGGCTTGCTGTAATTGCAAGCACGGCAAGACTCTGACTCAGATCGCTTTGACAGGACGTCTTGGATGAACACGGATGACATCGCCTTCGACCAACAACATTACCAACTCATCACACGCGCCCGCGAAACTTTTTTGCGACGGTGCATCTCCGAGTTGCCCTGTCGCGCTGAGCTGCGAACGGCGTTGGATGTGGGTTGTGGTGGCGGACATTTTTCGGGCATCCTCCACGAACTCGGAATGCGTGTCACCGGAATTGATCTGCGTGCGGAGAACATCGAACTCTGCCGGACTCGATATCCTGATTGCTCGTTCCAACGAGTCAACCTGGACGAACTCTTCGAACCCCTTGAAAACTTCGACCTCGTCGTAATGTTCGGAGTGCTCTATCACCTACAATCGCCACTCCAGACAATCCAGCGCCTTGCCGAATCGGTGGCGCGAGTCGCGATCATATCGTCCCGAGTTGCAGCGGGAACCGACATGGCCATGTATCTCTTTCGCGAGAAGGATGGAATGGCTCATAACGCCGCGCGTGTCGTCGCCGTCCCGACGTTCCCGGCGTTAGTCGCTCTGTTCAACCAAGCTGGTTTCGACCATATCTATTTGCCGAATTATCAACCAGATCATCCCCAGTGGAGCGAGTCCTTTGGACATGGCAGACGTGTCAGTTTTGTTGTCGCGAAGGAACCCATAACGGTGGCCACTTGGATACGGATTCAGCCTCAAGACGTTTTGGAGAAATGGCAACCAACCACCCCTTCAAAAAGTCGGTCGATCTTGGGACGGTTAGCTCGCGTGTTCGGAAAGCGCGAAGACTGATGGTTGCAACATTCGTCAAATGCTACGCGGCCTTCCTCGCTTCGATCTCAACGCGAACAGCCTCTTCGGCAAACGTTTCCGATTCCACCCGACCTTTTCCAGAACGAATACCCACCAATACCAACAGACGCCGCCGGAGTTTCCGAAACGGAACGGCGATCCATCGATGAATGCGAATCCACCAGGGGCGTTTCGCGGCGACGTCCTTGAGGTCGTATCCTGCCAGGTCTGGACGGCATCGGGCATAGTGCTTGCGGAGATGATAATTGTCGCTCTTCTGGAGCAACCGAAGAATTCCTTGCATGATCGGGCCGCTTCCTGGCCACCATTTTGGCAAACCGAAACTGATCTGGAAGTCGATGAGGTACGGCCGCCCGTCGTCTCCAACAATAATGTTTTCGCGTTTGTGAAGATCGACGTAGGCGAGTTTCCGCTTGTGCATTTCGGCCAACACATTTTCCAACTCTTCGAAAAACTCGTCTTTGACTCGCTCTTCCTTCCCGAGTGGATGTCCGGGCACGAAATCATGAGCGCTGGCATGCCGTGCCAACTTGCCATCGACGTAGACCTCGCCCGTCGAATCCGGCACGTTGGGAACGTCGGCGAGCGCCGCAAACATATAGTGTTCGCGTCGAGCGAGGAGTCTCCCGAGCCACTTCATCGGGAGAAAGCAAATCGATTGCTGCCGGTGGAACTTGCAGACAATGACTTTCTCGCCACGTTGATACAGCGAGGTTACCGCCCACGAGTCATGCTTGAGCACCCGGAGGAGAGTATACGTCTCGCCGTTGATTTGGATTTCGGCTGGCGGTTCTTTTTTTCCAAGCGCTCGAAATAAGGATGGCCGAGAGCGCACCGATTTCGGCTCGCTGGCTTGCGAGATCTTCGTCGTAGACATGAGAGTTCCCCCGAGTGTGTATTCCCGAGGGAGTATCGGCAAACCGAGACTGGAAGTTTAACGAAAGATCGAAATACTTTTTGAACAGCGAGGAGATGGGAGAATCGGGATGTTCGCGACCGTTTTTTGTAGTAGGCACACTCCGTGTGCCGTTGTCTTTGTTTTGGAGTGCGGCAGCTCGCTGCCGCTTTGGTATTTTCTTTTTCCTCGCTCGCGCTTTTTGAGGTTGCGCTGTACATTGTACACTACGCTGTTGGTCTGCCTCGACAGGGTTGTTTTGGCTCTCTTCGGATCAGTCTCAGGCGGCTTGTTGGGCTTGCCCAACGTCGTCGGAGACAGGCGTTTGGTCCTTGGGCAACGCACCTTTTAAGCAACGGCGCA
>CAYYUU010000279.1:0-8234 GCA_964474955.1 uncultured Alcaligenaceae bacterium
GGAGTTGGATTATTCCGCCCATCCGCCCGAAGGAGTCCGATATCTCGATCAGCCAACCCGACGAGGCGTCTACGACCACACGCATTTGGCTCTGACGCCCGAAGGATTGCCCCTGGGTGTGTTGGACGCCGAATTCTTCGACCGACCCAAAGAGAGTCTCGGAAAGACCAAAGAGCGAAGAACCGACCCGATGGCCACGAAGGAAAGTTACCGTTGGCTTGTGGGCTACCGCTTGGCCAATACCCTCGCGAAGAAGTTCGACTCCACGCACATCGTCAGCGTGGCCGATTGCGAGAGTGACATCTACGACATCTTCTTGGAAACGAACAACGAAGATCGGACGGCTGACTTCATCCTCCGAGCCAAGCAAGATCGTTCGACGCCCCAGAAGGATCCCGACAAAGGGCCCAACGGGTATCGCAAAGTCAAAGACGAACTGGCCGAGTGTGATGTTGTAGGGACACGCGCGTTGGAATTGCCCCAGACGCCCAAACGTCCGGCCCGCCAAGCCCACTTGCAGGTCAGGGCCAAAACCATCACGTTCAAGCCCCCCATGCCCGAAGCCGCTTGGGCGAAGTGACGCTCAACGTCGTGTGGGTCAAAGAGGTCAACGGACCAAGCGACGGGACGGATGTCGAGTGGTGGCTGATCACAACATTGCCGATCGATACGCCCGAAGACGTCTGGCGTGTGGTCGATTACTACACGGGTCGATGGCCGATTGAAATTTATTTCCGAATCTTCAAAACGGGTTGTCGAGTCGAGGACATCGGGTTGGAGACGAAGGACGGGCTTTTGAAGTCCTTGGCCTTTTACAAGATCGTCGGTTGGCGCGTAATGTACCTGACGTACTTGGGCCGAGAGTGTCCGCAGTTGCCGTGCGATTGTGTATTTACCGAGGATGAATGGAAGCCGGTTTGGAAGGTCGTTGAGAACAAACCGATTCCCGAACGTCCTCCGTCGTTGGTCGAGTTCTTGGCGTTGCTGGCGAGGTTGGGCGGTTACAACGGCCAAGCCGGAGATCGTCGTCCACCCGGTCCTCAAGCGATTTGGGTAGGTTTGCGTCGGATGCGGGACTTGTCGTGGGCGTGGAGAGTCTTCGGGCCCGAAGCCGAACGTTGACCGAGAGCCACGAGGATGACAATCCAAAGAAGTCAGACGTCCAACCCCTGCAAATACCATGCGAAAGACAACCTCAAAATCGAACGACTTATCCGGGATCGACAGCCTGGTACGTTAGGACTGGCTTTTCAGGCTCGAACAGCTCGGACGATCACGTCAGTCCTGTCCTTCAAAGCACCGATTTGCCACATCTGGACGACCGTGAAAGCCAAGACGAGGAAACGATTGCTCCTCAGGTCATCAAAATCGACGCGACGACAAGCATCAAAAAATTTTCAGTTCTTCCCGCGAAAACGCTCCAGGTTGGGAACCTGTTTTAGAGCCGAGCGACGGCGGAAAACAATTCGCCAACAACGCAAAGCTCAACGGAAGAGTTTTCTTGATCCTATCAAACACTTTCCCAACATCACCGAGTATTCCAATGAAACGTCGCAACAACAATGCCCAATTGTGTCTCGAAGGTCTTGAAAATCGTGAGTTGTTGGCCAGCAATCTGCTCGCCAGCATGAGCACCGATTGGGCTGCCGAATCTTCCCAGGGGGTTTACACAACTCCTCAGAAAACGTCCACCACGAGTGCTCAGCAGATGACAGTGGACTACGGCACGGCTATCTTCAGCCCGTGGGATCCAACCAACAAATTGGTACTCATTGTCGAGCCCCTCGACGAAGGCGACACGCAACACCAACCCAGTTCGGACCCAGACTACGTCGCCCCCAACGGTGAAATAGTTGCAAGCACAACCCGCGATCTGTCTGAAGTGGCATCGGGCCTCTTCGCACAAGGATCCGACGTCAATCAACTCGCTGCCGCGCTTCAGGATACATGGGATGCGACTTATACTGAAATCGCTGGAGCACTGCACAACGGTGAGGTGACTCAAGAGCTTGCTGTCATCAATGAAGCCTTGATGTCGACTGGGGCAAGTTTCGCTGAAAGCGTGGCTGCCTTCTATGAGAGCAACATCAATCCTGCTTTGGACGAAGTCGCGAGCGTGCTCCACGCTGCTGGGGCCAGCTTCGAGGAGATCGCAAATGCAGTGCACCAGACTGCAACGGATAGCCTGTCAGAGATCGCTCACGTGCTTGAGCAAGAAGGTGCAGGCCTGGCAGAGATCACCTCAAGCCTGACCTCTCAGCTGGGAGCAAGCTATCTCGAGGTCAGTGAGGCAATTATCCAGGGTGGAGTGGTTTACAGTGCGACTGGGATTGCTGAGGCCTTCAGTCAGAACGGAGCCAACCCCATCGACATCGCCAATGCCTTGACGAACGAATTCCTCTACACACCCGGTGAGGTCGCCCACACTCTCTATCACAGTGTCACCACCAACCTGAATGAGATCGCCGAGGCCATGACCGGTAGTGGCACGTCCATGACAGAACTGACCAGTGCATTCTATGGTGAGCTGGCGTTGGACACTGTCGAGGTCGTTGACGTTCTGTATTCCTCAGTGACCACCAACCTCACCAAGGTTGCTGAGGCACTCGACTTTGCTTCCGTCAACTTGGTAGAGATTTCCAAGGGACTGACTACCAAGCTCCAGGGACAGTTTGGCAAAGTCTCGGAGGCCTTGTACAACGGCGTCACTACCAATTTGCGAGACATTGCGAATGCACTCAGCGAAAGTGGAGCTACCCCAGAGTACATTGCGAAGGCAATGGCAAATCGACTGGACAGTAGTGCTCGCCAGATCGCGGACGCCCAGTACCATGGTGTCTCGCAAAACCTTAGCAAAGTCGCAGGATCGCTCAAATTTGCCGGGGTTAGCATTCATGGAATCGTCGACGCCTTGGATGATCACCTCAAGGTCAGCACTCGTCAGGTCGTCGATGCGCTCTATCACGGCGTGACGACGAATCTCCGCGAGATTGCCAGGGCCGTCCATTTGGAAGGGGCGACTCTCACCGAGGTGACGGATGCTCTCCGCAATCACTTGAAAATTGGCTATCGCAAAGTGGCCGACGCTATCTATCACGGCGTGACAACGAATCTGACCAGGATTGCCGACGCCCTCGCCAAGGAAGGGGCAACGCTGCGGCAGATCGCGGACGCTTTCGACGATCAACTGAACGTCACTTATCGCAAAATTGCCGATGCTCTTTATCATGGCGTGACTACGTATCTGTGCTTGATTGCTGACGTTCTCGACAAGGATGGTGCAACGCTACGGCATATCGCGGACGCTTTCGATGATCAACTGAAGGTCAGCTATCGCAGAGTTGCTGATGCTCTCTACCGCGGTGTGACGTCGAAGCTCCGCGACATCGCTGACGTTCTTGACAAGGAGGGAGCAACTCTGCGGGAGATCGCAGACGCGTTTGATGATCATTTGAAGTTGGGATATCGCAGAATTACTGATGCTCTCTATCATGGCGTGACGACGAACCTTCGCGACATCGCCAAGGTCCTCCGCAACGAAGGAGCGAGCTTACGTGACATCGCGGACGCCTTCGATGATCAACTACAAGTCAGCTACAACGCAATCGCTGATGCCCTGTTGAACGGGGGTGCGACTGGCAGTGCTCGACTCGTGGCGGAGGTTCTCGACAAGGAAGGTGCCGCAGTCAAAACCATCGTCAAAGCATTGAAGTACGCTGGCTTGTCCAAGAACGTCGTGAAGGATGCACTGGTTAATGGCGCGAACATCGCCTGGTCGACGGTCGAGGATGCGATCAAAGACGTTTGGGACAAGGCAACGGACTGGCTGCCGTTCTAAGTGACTTGTTGATGAGTTCTGCGGTCGTGAAGGCCAACCATTAAATCGTCCTCGAACAAGCTGACTGCGACTTCTGAAGTTGCAGTCAGCTTGTTGCCATTTCTGATGAGTCAGTCGTTCCAAGGGACAGTTCTTCGCAGTCACGCCGAGAGCGATTTACGTTTGTGTTGGGTACAGTTCGCCGTCTCCGAACCGCTCCGCCCAAGAACCCCTCACCCACAGTGTTATCTTTCTTGGCCCGGGTCCCGCAAGCGGGGCGAGGGACTTTGAAAAAGAGAACGGTGTGCCCAACGCAAACGTGAACCGCTCTAACCAGTGTGAAGACTCAGTATCAGTTTTTTGCCGCTCATTCCACTTGCGATAGAATTAACTGCTTTCCCTCTCTCGGCAAGGGCTCATCCCAAGGACCAGACCGGATTAAATCGCGAGCGATCTCTTGCAGATCTTCGTCCCCAACTTCAGGGAATGGCTCGTCGTTCCAAAAACCATTCCTCAGACAGTGTGATAGGTACATCGATCCCGATTCGGCTAGACCACCCAAGCTATACATCGAAACGACGTAGAACGGGATTCCACGAAAAAAGTGAATCGGCTCCAACGGCCAGCGTTCCTTGTTCTCGCCACCTCCCAAAAATCCCGGTTCACCAAGCATCGGTCGTCGAAGAGGCTCCCCCGTTCCCGACTTGAAGAGAAGCCGACAGAGAACGACGGCCGTGTCGTCTCCCAGTTCTTCGAGGACGGCTAATCTCAACAATTCAGAAACACCTTGGTTCTCCATCACGCGCTCAAGACGCTGGAGTCGACGACATTGAGCCAGAACGTCCTTCACACGATACGGCGGCCGAGTAATCAATCCCATGAGCGCGTCCCTGTGGACTTTGTGCACCCGACATCTGAGTTTCGAGTGTTTCCCAGGGAGACAGTGAACGCCGGGGCACGAGTTAGGTCAATAAGTAGGACTGATGGTTCGCGGAACTTGTGAGAGGGATATGTAGCGATAGCTATAGGTTGTTAGCTGAGGATTCAAGCTTTTCTTGGGCTCTAAATGCCTCTGAATGCTCTGCCATTCATGGGCACTTGTATCTCTCATGGGCTCAGCCACAATCGTCTTAGAGCTCTCGGAAGCTGCACAGTCGATATTCTTGCACCTTCAAGCGGAACGCACCCACCTTGCCTTCGTCCTGAGAAATAATAGTGACCTCTCGTACGCCTGACCGCTGCGGATGCACAGTCAACAGAGCTTGCTCAGGACCGCGGTTCGGCGCAGCTCCAGCCATTCCTTGATCTCCCTGAAAGCTCATCGTGGGTGGAAAGTCGGTGCTGCTCAGCCTGATGGAATAAATCGAGCCTTTGTTGACGTTCACCAGCACCCGAGTAAAGTGCTTTCCTTTGTATAACGGATCGCTTGGCGTCAGTTGCCCCGCAATGATCACTGGCTCGCCCACTCGTTGACAGCGTCGAATCGCGAGCCCATAGACCCCAGCTGTTCTCCTTGGGTTCGGCTGGACCAAGTACGGCACCCTGACCTTGTGCAGCTCCGTTTTTGTGGGAACAAACAAGCCTTGCACGTGCACTGCTCCCCACTCCTTCGCAACGATTTCTCCTCGCGAGTTTTCAATTTGCAAGTCAGGAAAACGATCTTTGGCATCGAGTCTGTTGCTAAAAAATTCTCCTCGATGGAGGTCAATGAGATAGGGCATGCCTTTGGTGAGCTTGACCTGATGCACTTTGGAGCGACGTTCTTTCCCTGTGGGCAGTTGCCCACGCAGGATGACCAACCGCTGTTGCTTCAGTTTCCAGTCCCAGGGCTTGAGGTTCTGAAAGACTCTTTCCACGTCTTTCCTTAACCGACCGAAGACTGGGTCGAGCCAGAATGTGATGGAGTCAGGATGGCCTTGCTCAACAGCTTTTTGGATCACCCCGACTGCGGAGCGTTGACAATCGGCAGAGATTTGTTGCTTTTGCTCAGGGGATAGCTTGGGATCGCGTTGTGCCAGAATTGAACAGATCACGTTTAGTTTTGCGGCCAAATCAGCTTGGTTTACGTCAGTTGCGGCGATTTTAGCAAGTTTGTCTGAGATCTTGGCCAACAGCAGAACGTTCCTTGCATTCAGCAAAGGGCTTGCCAATCGCACCAGTTGCAGTGGGTCATTACTGGATTGAATCGCTTTCGCCCACGCTGCTGTCTGCTCCTCCCCTTCGAGAAACTTCGCTCGATCGACGTGAGCCTGGGCGTCGTTGGGATCCCGCTTGACAAGTCGATTCAGGTACCAAAGCGCCTTCTCCCTTTGCTCCAAGTCCAGAGCAGTGGTATAAGCCTGACGATACCAGTTCGCAACGTACTCGCCCTGGTCCAGTTTCTCTGCTTGATCGTATTCTGAGGCGGCTCGGTCCATCTCGTCGGCGCGGACGTAGGCAGAGCCACGACGTGCGTAAACCTTCCAGTTCTGCTTGTCGATTTGTTGCAGCTGGTTCAGATGCCACAGCTCACTGCGAACGTCACCGTGGGCGCGTGCATCCAGTGCTCTATCGCTGTGCCACTGGATTTTACTGGGCGGCTGGGGCCAGGTTTTCAGTTCAGGATCCGTCTGCTCGCACTGTGCGCGGAGCTTTCTCCATTTCTCAAAACTTAACAGGTCCGCCGATCCCGTACTGAGATCCAAACCGCGCATCGCCTGTAGCCACGTCTGCATTTGCTCTTCGTCCGCTATCACTGGCTTGGGCAGAGGCCAGGAATGACAACGCCCCGTCTCGGTGGTGGTGATCAGCGTTTTGCCATCGAGGGAGAAAGTCAGCCCAATAACGCTTGTGCGATGGGGCAATGGTGGACCGATGCGTTGATTGGTTGCTATATCGATCAAGTGAGTCATCTTATCGTTGCAGGCGACAGCAAGAACTTTGCCCTCGGGATCAAAAGCCATGGCAACCGGCGGAGAGGGAAGTGAGATTTCCTGAGCAAGTTGTTGGCCGGTTCTGGTGTCGTAGCGACGCAGGCTTGCGTTATGGAGGTAGCTACAGGCGATGTGATCTCCGTCAGCGGAAATGGCATAGATCTTCGTTTCGGGCATCTCGATGGCTTGCTTCTGCTGGAGTTGGAACGTGGCAAGATCCAAATCGTAACGGACGAATTTGCTCCCGCGTGGACGGAAAACGATGGCTCGATTCTCCTCTTCGCGAAGTCGAAAAGCAGATAAGGTCCCACGGTCGATGCTGTGAAAGGGACAAAGCGGCTGGCCTGTGGCGACGTCGTACACGCGAATCCCTGTCTCAAGGTCGTTCCAACCGTAACGAAAGGCAACGAGCAATCGTTTGCTGTCGGAGGTAAAAGCCAGTCCTGAAGCCGCTGAAAGCTCTGGGATTCCCCGACGCACCTTGCCGGTGTGGACGTCGATCAAAAGAATCAAGCCGACGCAACCGACGGCCAGGGTGCGATTGTCCGGACTAAACTGGACTGACAAGGGAAGCTTCGGAAACTGAATGGGCGGAACCAGAAGGCGGCCAGTCTTCGAGTTCCAGATGCGCACCGTTGGAATCTCTTGCGTTTTGTCCCTGGGCCTTTTTACGAATGGCCCAGGTCCAGCAGTGGCGATCAGTTTCTCATCGGGGCTCACAGTAGCAAAGTGGGCCATGCCGCGTAGGAAAATCGAACTCGTCTTCTGGTCTTGCAAATGCACCACGCGTGCGCCTCGCTCCCACGAACCGCCAAACGAAACCGCCAGGCGCTTCTGGGGGCCATAAACGACCTTGGGATGGTCCAGGTAATCGTGTTGGATCGAGTGTGGGCGAGGGTTGGCCGCGACCGTCTGCTGCAATAAGCAGTGGTCCAATCGCCAGGCGCGCAACGCTCCCCCGGCGCGGGTCCAGAACCGCGCCGCGTCAGGAGTTTTTGCGATCTGACCTGCTGTCGGCAAAGACGCTCGTCCCCGAACGCCCATCAGATTACCGCCCCATTGGAGTCCCGTTGGCAGATGATAAACTCGAAGTTGCTGATCCATTCCAGAGGAGAACAAGCACTGGTCGACTTCCGAGACTGTGGACAAATAGTTGTCAGACTGACGCGGACGCCACTCGTCGAGCAGATTCCCCGTCTTCAAGGACCACCAGCACACTGAGCCGTCGGTCTGAGAAAATTTAGTCGTCCGTTGCCACGAACGATCTCCATCGATAGCCAAAATCGTCTTGCCGTCCCAAGAAACTCGGGGGTCACTTGAGAGCTTGGGAAGCTCCAAGCGCTCAAGTGGTTGCCCATCCTGCAGGTTCCAAAACTCGGCCTTTCCACGATCCCCTTGATGTCCTCTTTGTCGCTTTCGAAAGACGATAACCACGGGCTTGCCGGATTTGTCCCGCGTCACGTGAAAGGCGAAACGTCCCTCGCTAAATTCCACCGTTGGCTTGC
>CAYYUU010000280.1:0-8220 GCA_964474955.1 uncultured Alcaligenaceae bacterium
CGCCTACCCCACTCAGGATGGAGGAGGGTGGCAAGAGGTTGGAAGGTTTTCGGACAAGGGGCAGGCGGGAGCGGTAGCTTCGCCTTGATCATCCCTCTCAGGAGCACAAGCTCTTTCATTTTCTCCGTCGACTTCGTTTCCGCCACCGTTTCTGCAAGATTCACGAAGTCGGGGAGGAGCTTCCGAACCAAAAGGCTCAACTTTTTCTTCTTTGTCTTCCTCGTGAGAAGCAGCTGTGTTGTGAAGGCAGATTCCAGAAGCAACAGTTTCCGGGAATACTTTGGAGGATTGATGATGCTCAAGAGCCAAAACGCTTTGTCCGACTGGTTCCATTCTTCTTTGGTCATCCCTCACCCTCCTTCTGCCGCTTACTCCGATGACTCACCTCCGGTTTCGTCAAGAATCCCCAATCGAGCGCTTGATCTTGCGTATAGTTTTTCCCCAGTGTCAAGGCGGTAACAGCCTTGGCCATTTCGTAGCCCAAGTAGAAGGCATGATCGGGAGTAATGTCGTCACGCCTGGTCATCTCATCAAACAAGTCGAACGGATCAGCCCCCGACAGTTGCATGATGTTGTTCAGCACATGTATCTTGCCGTCCTCGGCGAACAACCGATAGTTGCGGTCCTTGATTTCCTTCGCGAGTTGGTCGAGGGCTTCCTGGCCATACTCATTCAACTTGGTGTCGCGGAGTGTAACTAACCGGGGTTCCAGGTGCTTGGGCAACACGCCATGTTTTCGCGAGTGAAACGTCAGCCTTCGAGCCAGGTCGATCTCGCGGACGGAACTTCGCGCCCAGTTGATGACCTCCGTCGTCAACACGCTCCGGATGCCGAGTTCTTGACAGATGCCAATGAGCACCACGTTGACGCCCGCCGAATCCACGTCCGTCAATTCCGTCAAGTTGCCGATGCCCATCATCATTTCATGATTCGGATAACGCCGCCGAACGTCAATGTATCGACCGATCGACTCGGCAAATCCGAAACCGATCGGCTCCAAGATCGGGTCGATGCGAAACGGAACTTTGTCGCGTTCGAGGATTTCGAGCGTCTCGTCGAGTCCTTCGAGATTCGTCGGCACGTCGGGAATGGCGACGACTTCGATACCCCAATCTTTGGCGTGTCGTCGGGTGCTGCTGTTGACGCTCAAGACCAACTCCGCGCCCGAACTCGCCGCCATTTCGACTTCGCGAGGGTTGAAACTATCAATCGAAACGGAGTGACCGTTTTCTTTGAGCGCGTTCACAGCGTCGGCGACACCGCTCCAGGTTTCGCCCGGATCGCACCCGAGGTCGATCAAGTCGGCTCCGTCGTCGCGGGCCTTGTTTGCCGTTCTGAGAATTTCGTAGAGCGTCAGACGCGGGGCGTGGTTGATCTCCGCGAGTATTTTAATGTCGTACTCGCCATAATCGTCGGGTCGTTGTCGCTTGGCATTGAACAGTTCCGGCAAGTCCCGCAAGTCTTTCGGACCACGCACGATCTCGGCGTTCGTCATCGCCTCCAACGGCGCGACTTCGCCGCGACAGAGCCCCGGCAAAATAACTCGCGTCACGTTCTCGGGAATGGTGATGTGTCTTGCGGTCCACTCTGTCGTCGCGAGGGCCACGACGGTGATCGGCAAGACCGCTACGGAATATTCGAAGTTCTGGCTCTGCGCGATTTGGTCCACGACGCGACGCAACGCGGGCTCTGCGAGTTTTCCCGTGACAAACAGATAATGCGGGTTGGCCATGAAACTTACTTCGAAGGACAACATTCAACAACAATCGGCGAGGCGGAATCAAAGCCGCGATCCTTCTCCCATTCCAACACAAACCTTTGCCCATCGGAAGGGGGATGGTAAAACAACAAAGCGAGCGAGATAGTTCGTACGTCAGAACAGATTCGTCGCCATGTTCTTCGAGGAGTTGTGATGCGAGCCGAAGAATTGTTGGAGTTGATCCGAGTTCGTCCGTTCGTTCCGTTGCGCGTGCACATGACCGACGGACAAACCTACGACATTCGGCATCCGGACCAGGTCTTGGTCTTACGTGGTCGTGTGGATATTGGCGTTGGTGCCGACCCGGCCACAGGAGTTCTTGATCGAGTGGAGCATTGCTCGTTATTGCACGTCGTTCGCGTGGAGCAAATTGGAGAAGGTTCGCCAGGCTCGAACGGGGCGACTTCGTGACCACACCAGTGTTCTTTCATTCCACTACGAACCGCGTGATGCAATCTATGATGCCTTTGGGCGTTGAGCACGTAAAACAACAATTCGTTGTTCCCTGGTCGATTTTGCTCGGCAGGCCGTCGTCAAAATCACCAGCCCGCCCGGAATCTGGTGAACTCTTTGAGCCCCAGCAACGGACAGATACTAAACTCAAAAACCGTCGATACATTTAGATCGGTAATTCCTACATGCTTGGTCCGATATTTTCGCGTGAGCTGATGACTCTGCCACGGCGTCCGCAACACTACGTTGCCCGGACGGTGTACCTCGGTGTCATCTGGATTTTGGGCCTCACCATCTGGCAAGCGGCCGTCGGTTGGGAACAGAATGCCACGCTCGGCGACATCGCCCAATTTAGCCTCCAGCTCTTCCTCATCACGACGAGGTTTCAGCTCGTCTTGTTGCTTTTCTTCGCGTCTTTGTCGGCGGCCAGTAGCATCACGACCGAGAAGGATCGGCGGACGTTCGTGCTGCTCTTGATGACCGACCTGACGAACGTCGAAATCGTGGTCGGCAAACTCCTCGGGAGTCTCCTGCAGATCGGTTTGTTCTTACTCGGGACGTTGCCCATTCTGGCCATGATGTTGTTCATGGGCGGCGTGGCCGGATTTCAAATCATCCAGGCGGCGGTCGTGCTCTTCGCCACGGCCCTCGCGGCGGGTTCGCTGGGCATCTTGATTTCGTTGTGGCGCGACCGAACGTTCCAGGCCCTCGCGTTGACCGTTTTGTTTTTGGTCTTGCACATCTGCTTTGTCTTCGCCCTGCCGTACTTCATCAACCTCAATAGTCTCTTTGGGGCCAAAGTTTTCACGGCCGAAGGACTCTCGACGGCGCAACAATGGCTCAATCCGTTTTACGCAATGCAGAGCGCCATCGAGCCCCAAGTGGATCAAACGGGGTTGGCTGCGGCGTACGGCTTCGGTTTGACGATGCTTGGGATCAGCGTCGTGCTCAATCTGGTTGGGATTTGGAAGCTGCGAGTTTGGAACCCGAGCGGCGGTCCGATCATGCAGCGAGATGCTCCCGACGAGGCCGCAGAGAAAGAAGTCGAGCGGGATAAGGCGCACGCCGCTCCCGGCGCCATCCGTGAAGTGTGGGCCAATCCGATTCTCTGGCGAGAAATGCAGACGCGGGCGTATGGTCGCCGTCCGTTGTTGGTCAAGGCCGCGTATTTCTTAGTGGTCGGGCTTGTCGTTTATTTTGCCGTCGCACCGATCGTGGAAGGAATGAGTTTCAGTCGATGGTCGGCGGCTTACGGTCTCGTTCCGTTGAGCATTTTGAGTTTGTTGTTGGTCACGGCCCAGGCCGTCACGGCGATCACGACCGAACGCGACATGGGAGCCTTGAACTTGCTGTTGGTGACGGACTTGACGCCGACGGAGTTCATCTGGGGCAAGCTCGGCGGGATCGTTTACAACACGAAGGAATATCTCATTCCGCCGATTGCTCTGGCGATTTTTTATGCCGCCTACGGGATGCTCGCCTTCCCGGCAGACCCGACGAGAAACATCCAGGCAGGTGTGTGCGTGGCCCTCTCGATTGCGATCCTCGAAGCGTTCGTGATTGTGCTCGGTGTCCACGTCGCGTTGCGATCCCCGACTAGTCGGCTGGCCATCGGGAATGCTCTGGGGACGGTCTTTTTCCTCTCGGTCGGTACACTTGTCTGTATTTACATCATCGCGATCAACGGACAATTCGAATATCAATGGGCGAGTTTCGTGTTCTTCCTCGCTGCGGGGATCGGCGGATTCTGGTGGGTGCTTTCGGGCAATCGTCCCGCTCCCGCTCTGACGCTGGCGAGTATTGCGTGTCCGCTGGCCATTTTCTACAGTGTCTTGAACATCTTGATCGGCAATCCCAAGACTCAGGAATCTGCGGACCCGTTCCTGCCGTTCATCGTCATGGCGGGTTCATTTGGATTCGCCATCACGGCCATGCTCGTTCCAATGTTGAGTGAGTTCGACGTGGCGATGGGCCGGACCACGGGCGAGGCGGATTGAGGTTGAGAGACTGTGACCAAGTAGAACATGCTTTTGCCCTCAGGCAAAAGCATGTCACCGGCCGCCTCTTGCGCGAAGATGCTTGACGTTGGTTTGTCGGTTGGCAAATTCTCCTATCGCCCTTGGAATCGGCAGTGTACCATGACATTTCTGTCAAAGTGACAGAAACAGGTCCCCTCGTCTGGGAAGAAATTCTGTGAACTTTGAATCGATTTAGAGTCTTTCCCCCTCTAACTTCGGGATTATAAGGCTCGCAGCGTGAAAAGTGTGCAAATTGCCTCGGTGAATGGCACAGTGAGTGCTAGTATTGCATCTCGTAAACCGGAGCGTCGTCGAATCCGAATGGCGAACGCCTCCGGAAACCAATAAAACCACCACGAACACCGAGACACACGATCACGCAGATCAAAATCCCACAAGGGTAAACGACTATACATAATTGTGTTGGTTCCAGGTTGTCGGGCAAGTTTGCCTCAAGTTCGAAGAAACGAACCGACAACGGAACCCGAACTGGAAGCAGGAAGCCGCCTTCGCTTGCCCCAAGTAACCGAAGGCCGGATCCGAGCGAAGCCAGAAAAAACTGTCTCGAAAGGAGCATACCCAATGGCAGAAGGTGAAAAGATTATCGGGATCGACCTCGGGACGACGAACTCTGTAGTGTCGGTGATGGAAGGTGGCGAAGTCAAGGTCATCGCGAACCAGGAAGGCCATCGAACGACCCCGAGTGTCGTGGCGTTCACGAAAGAGGGAGACCGACTCGTAGGGGAACTCGCACGCCGACAAGCTGCGATGAACCCGCACCGCACGATCTATTCGATCAAGCGATTCATGGGTCGTCGACATAAAGAGGTCCAGGACGAAGAGAAACTCGTGCCGTACGAGGTCGTTGGCGGATCGGACGAACTCGTCAAGGTCGAGATCGACGGCAAAGACTATACTCCGCCGGAAATCTCGGCGATGGTCCTACGTAAACTGAAGGAAGCCGCAGAATCGTATCTTGGACACACCGTCCGCAAGGCCGTCATTACTGTCCCGGCGTACTTCAATGACTCCCAGCGACAGGCGACGATTGATGCCGCCCAAATCGCCGGTTTCGACACCGAATGGGAAATCGAAGACCCCGAGACGAAGAAGAAGACGAAGCAGCGAATGCGGATCATCAACGAGCCGACGGCGGCCTCGTTGGCCTATGGGCTCGACAAGAAGGGCGACGAGAAGATCGCCGTGTTCGACCTCGGTGGTGGTACGTTCGACATCTCGATCCTCGACGTCGGCGACGGCGTGTTCGAGGTCAAGGCGACGAACGGAGACACTCACCTTGGTGGGGACGACTTCGACCAGGTCGTCATCGACTACGTCGCCGACGAGTTCGAGAAAGAACACAACATCGACCTGCGGAAAGATCAGAAAGCCCTTCAACGTCTGAAGGACGCCGCCGAACAGGCCAAGAAAGAACTCTCGAGTGCCCAATCGACACTCATCAACTTGCCGTTCATCACGGCAGACCCGCAAACCGGTGCCAAGCACCTGGAGATGACACTAACGCGGTCGAAACTCGAACAACTCGCTGACCCACTCATCGAACGTTGCCGTGGGCCAGTCCTATCGGCTCTCAAAGATGCTGGTTACGACGCGAAGGACATCGATGAAGTTGTTCTCGTCGGTGGGATGACGCGGATGCCAGCTGTTCAAGCTCTCGTGAAAAGCATCTTCGGCAAGGACCCCCACAAGGGCGTCAACCCCGACGAAGTCGTGGCCATCGGTGCAGCCTACCACGGGTCGCAGATTCTTCTGGGAAGCAAGGCCGACGTTCTGCTCGTCGATGTCACTCCGTTGTCACTCGGGATCGAAACTCTCGGTGGCGTGATGACGAAACTCATCGAGCGGAACACGAAGATTCCTACGAGCGAGTCGCAAGTATTCTCGACCGCCGAAGATAACCAACCCGCCGTCGATGTCCACGTCTACCAGGGCGAGCGACCGATGGCCAAGGACAATCGACTGTTGGATCACTTCCGGCTCGACGGGATCGAACCGGCACCGCGAAACATGCCGCAGATCGAGGTCACGTTCGACATCGACGCCAACGGCATCTTGAACGTCTCCGCGAAGGACAAGAAGACGGGCAAGTCGAACAAGATCACGATCCAGAGTAACAGCGGACTGAGTTCCGACGAAGTCGAACGGATGCGCAAGGACGCCGAACTGCACGCCGGTGAGGACAAGAAGAAACGCGACCTCGCTGAAGTCCGCAACCAGGCCGATAGCGCCGTCTGGCAAGTCGAAAAGCTGCTCAACGAACACGGCGAGAAGATTCCCGAGAACGACAAGGCTCCCATTCAGGCCGCCGTCGACAAGGTCAAGGAAGCCCAAAAAGGCGACGACAAGGACGCGATCCAACGTTCGATCGAAGAACTCCAAACGGCTTCCCAGGCCATGATGCAATATGCCCAAGGCCAACCGGGAGGCCAACCAGGCGAAGATGCCGCCAGTTCTTCCGGAAGCGATAAAGGCAGCGGCGACGACGTCATCGCTGCCGAGTTCGAAGAGAAGAACTAAAGGTCGGGAATAGAGAATAGGGATTAGGGAATAGAAAGACCCGGAGGGCCGAGCGTTCCGAAGAACCCGAAGCCCGCTTCGAAAACGCAGGTGGGTTTCGGCTCGCCTGCATTCGTGCCCCAACGATCAAAATGAGCGCCGACAGTCGGCGCTCGCTTCTCTCCACAGGAAATTTTTCCCGCTTTACGAAATTTATTTTGTTTGACTCGCATTTCTCACTTCATCCTCACATTTGGATGATTTGTTGAAATCAACATCCGCGCGCATGGTTGGCCATAATTGCGTCCAGGAAACATTTTCTTGTGGGATAATTAGAAAGACGATATTGTTGTAGGGTGAGGAATTTGACGGAAGGTCCCGCGTTTCGTGTCTCTAATTTTCGAGGGCATCATGTCCCAGACCAAGACGAAAAACTCGGTAGCACCTTCCCGCGTCATTCTCGCCGAAGAACATTTTTGGAAGTGTTATTCTCCGCGAGGTGAATTTCCCCTCTCGACCGTCATTTCCTTCGTGGTTCACGGTCTCGTATTTGGCCTCGTGCTTCTAATTGGTGTCCTTGCAGCCGGCGGAGGCACGGGAGGGGGCGCAGGAGGAGGCATCCCGAACATGGACGTGGTGCCGGTCGAAGGTGGTGGCGGAGTCGGAGGAACAGGCGGAGATGGATTCGGTAAGGCCGGTGACGGAACCGCCGACAAAGAGGGAGACCCCAACGGCGAAAATCCGCAAGAAAACGTCAAGCAACGCACCGAAATTGCGGGCGGTCCAGAATTTCCCAGAGGACTCGAGCCAAATCCTCAGACAGAACTCAATCCAGTCGAACGACCGGAAGTGACGATAGCCGAAGGCCCAGGCGTGGCCGCGCCTGTCGCCGCATCTTCTTTTGGTGGTCTTCTGGAAGATGCCTCGAAATTTGCGAACAAACTCGAAAACGGAACGAAGAACAACCAAACCGGTTCGAACACAAAAGGCCCGCGAAAAGGGGGAAAGACTGGAAGCGGGTCTCCCGGAAGCGGAGGCGGAAAGGGCGGCGGAGATGGAACCGGCGTCGGCAAAGGCTCCGGTCCTGGGTCGGGCACGGGCAAAGGGCAAGGTGGCTGGAGAGTCTCGTTCTCGGCCTACGCCAACAAGCCCGCGAGTTTCATCACGACAATTTTCCGAAAACACCAGGTCATGATAGCCATACCGACCGGCAAGGATGACCAGTATTACTACGCGGACAAGTCCGTCAGTCGCCCCGTGGCGAGGCTCGTCTCGAAGGAATGGCTTCTCAAGAAAAACGTCAAAATCACCTGGGGGCTGTTCAACAACAACCCAAGCGCACAGGCCGAAATCCAAACCCTGGTCCGGGCCGTGCGGGCTCCCGTTCGCAAACCACCGAAGCTCATAGTCTGCTTTTTCGGTACTCAGAAAGAAGAGCAACATCTCCCGCTCCTCCGGACGGTGACTCGCGAC
>CAYYUU010000281.1:0-8215 GCA_964474955.1 uncultured Alcaligenaceae bacterium
AGAAACAGGTGCTGTATCCGTGCGCAACATCAGAAGTAACACCGCATTCGCCATGGTATCACCCCGACCACATTGGCCGAGAGTTCGGATCGTGCACCATTTTCCGTCGATGTTCTTTTCCTTGAGGGCCTTGATGAGATGCGGGATACTTGACTTCCCAATCCCGACCAAAGCCATCCCAGCTGCTTCTTGCGAAAGACACGTGTGTGTGGAATGGTCAGCTTCCTTGGTCATCATGTGGATTAATGCGGGAATGGCCTTCTCTGCTTTGGAACCCATTCTGCCAATGGAAAGTGCCGCTTGGACTCGGACATCTTCGTCTTTGTGAGCGAGCAACTTGCAAAAGATGGGTACCAGACTGTTGGACGTTGCCCCGACTTCACTGCATATTTTGAGAGTGCCAGATAACAGTTTCTGGTCATTGGTTTGAAGCCCTTTTCGCAACAGTGCCACGGCCACTTTGTCTTCCTTCACAATGTTCAGCAAAGCACACGCCGCGTGGATCTTCACTTCCTGGGAATCAGTTCCCATCGCAACTCGAAGATGAGGGACGCTGGCCTTTGCCTTCGGGCCAATTTTCCCCAAGCAGTGCGCAATCTCGATTTGTTCGCTTGGGGTAGCCTTGTGGAATGTGTTTACGAGGGCGGGCACGGCTGCACTCGCATCCGGGCCAATCTCTGCGAGTGCGGCCAACGCCAAGTTTTTCGTCTCCGGCAGCGCAATGACGAAGGAATGCCGGAACAACTGCCCAATGGCAACGTGCCCATCTTGAAAAAAATCAATCAACGCCGGGACAGCCGCTTTCGCAGACGGCCCAATTCGGAGAACAGCTGTGGCCGCGGCTCGTCGTGCTTTTGGGTTGCCGTCTCGGATGAGTCGGGACAACGAAGCCACGAACTTAGGCGTTGCTTGTCGTTGGAGACCTAAGTAGTCGCAGACTTCGAGTTGTAGCGCGACTTCGTTGCCCTGGAGTGTTTGTAAGATAATTTTCGTGGCAAAAGAGTGCTTTGGCTGGAAACAAAGGAGAGCTGTTGCTGCTTGCGATCGGATTTTTCCAGATTGGTGTCGCAAGAGCTTGGCCAACGCGGCTTCGATTGGCTTCGTTTGCGGGCCGAACGCCTCGCGAACTTTCTTGTGGAAGGGTTTCATCTCGTGTCGCATTGCGTGTGATCGGATGACCAGCGAATAATAGTTCACGAATCTTAACGCTGGCTCCAACTCCTTTCCTTTCCCTTCCTGCAGGACCATCACCAACTTGTTTACGAATGCTTTGATGTCAGGGCCAATCACGCTCCATGTTTTCAACGAAGGTGCAATTCCGTATTCCGAGTATTGCAGACACGTGCCAACGACCATCCCGTTGGATTGTTGCTCGAACGAAAGCTGCTCGGGTTCGGCTTCGTGAACCGGGACTGCCGATTTCCTCTGCTGCGCAAAAGCAACATTCATCCATCCAAACCCAACACTGAATACGAAAAGCGCGACCAGTGCGCACGTCTTGAACATCCTGTTCTCCTCCAGGTTCAAATTTCCGAGAACACCGCCTTCCGTGAAAGTTGTACTGAATCGTTAGCGAACAGAGCAATAGCGAGTATTCTCGGCACTCCTGACTCCCAGAGGCGCGAGCCCATTCTGGACGTCACGCCAACTCATCGGGTATGATAACCACCAGCCAGAAGTCCAACTTGGTTCCTTTTCCGACCTCGGAAGGTGTGCTCCCATGCCCTCGCCTCGCAGTGTCTCCTCCGCGCGAAGTCTGACTTTCGCGATCCTTGCCTCCACCTTGTCGTTGTCTGCAGCCGCTTCGGCCCAAAGCCAAACGAAATTCAATCTGCCAAAGGTGCGAAAGGGTGTCGTCTACATCCAACGCATTTCTGCGGGGACGGGAACCGTCACCGGTTCTGGGTTCATCGTCCACAAGGACGGGCTCGTGTTCACCAACCAACACGTTGTCGTGGCGGAACAAAAGCTTGCGACCCCGCCAGTGTTGATTGTTGGTGTTCCATCGCCGAAGGACCCCGACACCCTCCGCTACTTCAAGGCAAAACTCGTCTATGTCCCGAAAAACAAGGACCTCGATTTTGCTGTCCTGAAAATCGTTCGGAAGAAAGGCGAGCCCGCATTCCCGACCGTCCCGATGACTTACAAGAAAATGCCGCTCGGTGGTGAAGTGGCGGCTCTTGGGTTTCCCGCCGTTACGGAAGAGCAACCTGCTCTTTCGTTCAACAAAGGAAGCATCTCGTCGACCCGCGTCCGATTTCAAGGCGTCAACTACTATCAGACCGATGCGGCCATCAACCCTGGGAACTCAGGCGGACCCCTCGTGAACGCCAAGGGCGAAGCCGTGGGCATCGTGACGGCAAAAAAGCGCAAGGCGGATCGGATCGGTTTCGCCGTCTATCTGAGTGAAGTAAAGAAGGTGAATGAGGCGATGAAGCTCGCCGTCAAGATCAAAGTCGAACCGGGTCCGTTCAACATCAAGGATCTCCCCCGTCCCAAGCTCATCCCGGTGAAGAAAACATATTGGGATTTCTCGAAGGCGACGGTCAAACGGCAGAAGGGTATCACGATGCTAGAGAAGAACGGGGGACAATACGCCATCACGAGCAACAAGAACTTGCCGAAAAATTTCCAATTGATCATTCGAGGGCAGATCCAGTTCCTTCAAGGAGGTCAGCGGATCTATGTCACTCAGCGAGACTACCTTCGGACAATGTGTATCCGTTTCGCGACCAAGGATACTAACATCGGGATCATGGAGAGGAAAGATATCTCATCCAGGTCACACACTCCGAGACAAAACTTTACAAAAACGGAAAGCTGTTAAAGTTAGGGCGGGAAGGAAACAAAGATCGCCCCTTCACACTGGTCGTGACCAAGCGAGGTGGGAAATACACCGTTGTGTACAACGGAAAACTCTACCTCGAATACACAGATAAGAATCCTCTTGCGGCAGACCAGCACAAGATGAGCATCGGAGGGTATCTCTCGCGGCTGTATATTGCGAGTATTTCCGTTACGGATTTGGATAGAGCGGGAGTCGCGAAGAAGTAAAGGATGAGGCGGAATGTAAACCGATAAGTTTGCATTTATCCGAGAGACGAACAACTCTGCTTGTACCAACCCCTCCCCGAGGCTGGGAAAAGTAGTTTTCTGGATGCGAGGCTGTCAGAAAACTACTTCCGTCGAGCAATCTTCTCTCGTTAATCACGTCCATTCATCATCGGCTGTCCTTTGAGCCGAATCACTTGAATCGGCAACCGGACGGTCTTCGACTTGCCCGAGACGCGATCACGAGCGATCAAAATGATCGTATATTTCCCAGCATTGTTGAGCGTGATCGTAAAGCTCGGAGAGATGAGTTTTTGGTCCTTGTCGATCCCTTCGTTGATTGTGCCAATGACCTTCGGCTTCTGAATTGTCTTTCCATTATCGTTCGAAATCCCACGAAGGATTTCGATGTTTGGTTGGCCAGTCTTCTTGTCTCGGGCAAACCCCACGAGACTGAAGCCGATTGTCATGGTCTGGCCGACGACTCCGACTGGTGGCATGGGAACAGTCCGTTGGCTGTTCGCATAAGTGCCGACGCGAACGAGTCCAAAGTCAAGCGGGCGGACTTTTCCGGTCGTTTCGAACACGACTTGTTTCTTCGAGTTTCGGTCGGCGATCGTCAGTCGTACTTTGTGAGTGCCCGGTTCTGCATCCAATGGTACGGCCATCGAGGCGAGGCACGGCATGGTTTTTCCGCCGAGGAAGTTCACCGCTTTTCGGTTTTGCGGCCCGAGCTTGAACACTTGCTTGCCCTTGGCGTCGAAAATTTCCATCGTCATTGTGTAAGCGACATGGCCTTTGGCGTCCTGCTTCATGCCCAGGATTTCGAAGCTGAAGTCAAACGTCTCGCCGGGCATGGCCCCTTCTTTGGGCCGGGTTGCACCGAGCGGACCGTACGTGGCCCGGGGATTGACGATCTTCAACTCCCCCTTTTGTTTGACTCCGTTTTGTCCGACCGGCACGCACAGGACGAGCCCACAAACCAAACTGGTGAACATCGAATATTAAACCTCAGTTGGAAAAATCTGCTGTGACTGCGTCCTTGTCCGAGAATGAAAAAGGAGCAAGCGAGTGGTTCCTTGCTTGCTCCTGGTGGACACCATATGCGATTATTTGTTGCCGGTACGAGTCGAGTAGGACGCCGCGGGATGGAACGATAGTTCCGAACCAGCACTTTGCGGAGCCCCCTTCGCGAATCTCTGGAAGGCGGTGTGCAAGTCGAAATACGCCGACTCGTTGCCGATCGTGGCCCTCGCGAATTTCAAGCCCTGGCGATTCATGTTCATGACCAGTTCCTGGACGTTTTGGCCTTCGGCCTTCACGGTTCCGGTCAGAAGCTTGCGAGAACTCGGTTGGCCAATCGCTTGAATCCCACTCTCGAGTTGCTTTAGAAATCGGTTCCCTGTCACCCAGTTACCCGGATCGATTTCTTCTTTTTTCAGCTTTAGGCGGAGTTCCTCGCGAAGCGATGCTACCTGTTTTTCAACGCCCTTCAACTGTTTGAACGTGACGCTGCCGTCCGCCGTTGCGGAGACGGTCGACCGGAGTTCTTGATCGACCTGCCTCTGCAAGTCTCCCCGGAGAACGAGCGGCCATTCCAGATTTCCGAGTTCTCGCAACGCCCCAATGTTGCCTTGCGACTCGGGAAGCATGACATTGATCTTTGCCAGGGTGGTTGGGTCGAGAGGAATCGGGGGAGTCTGCGTACCTTGTTCGACGAGTTGCGTCATGTAAGGCATGAGCCCATTCAACGCCGAGCCGCTAATGATCTCGCCTCGCTCAGGAAACATCAGCAAGCGACGTAATTTGAGCGACTCATTTCGCTCTTTCTTGTCGACGTACGTTGGAGTGTTTTTCACTTCGTAGAGTCTTGTTTGGAGGGCATATTTCCTCGTATCCATTCGCATCCGTTTGGTATTTTCTCGTTCTTGCCGGACTTTCTCTTGATCCAGCTGCAACTCGCCCTGGGCCTTCACGAGTTCCGCTTGGCCAGCGTATACCCCGCCGCGCCCGCCATACGGGGCGTACACATTCGGGCCGTACGCGCCGCCGTAAGGACGGCCACGATAACGATACTGACCATAACTTTGCCCCACACATGCGGAGACCACTAATAGGCATGCGAGCATGAAACAGAATTGCTTTCGGTAGTTCATTTGTATCAGTGTCCTTCGTGGTTGATCTGCCAGATTAATATTCTCGAGTTCGTGGTCGATCGCGTCTAAAGCGTTGGATAAGATCGAGCTGGGGTCAGATGACCGACACAGCCCATCTTGTAAACCACGAGAAACCAAGATGGGTCCTTCTTGGCCTTGGTCAATTATTCGATTCGATCTGCTTCCTATTTTTCTTTTTCAGTCGTTGGAACACCGGTACCCTCCCTTCCGGAATCAACTTCCGCCATCGCCGATACGCTTTGAGTCGAGCTTCTTTCGGGCCAGCGGCATCGTAGGGAATCGCGGCACCGAGGGGAGCGAGCCGGACTAGGTGCCAATGGGCGAGTTCTCGCACCGGCAATTGGCTGTGGTTGAGATAGTTAATGAGAACAGTGTAAGTACCAGAATCGTCACGGTCATCGAAGCTGAAACCGAAGAGAAGTTGCAAGATCGTCTTAGCGTGGGTCTTGCTGTAATTCTGATCCAGGAGGGCGTTGTAGAGTTTCTTGACCTGGCCAGGCTTGCGCCCCATCCAGTTTCGAAGGACCAGGATGGCGTGTCGCCGAACGACCTCGCTCTTTTGATTCTTGAACGCCTTGAGCAGTCTTGGCAAGTCGTCCACGGCACCAAGGGCAGTCACGCCGACGAGCCGGTCGACCTTTTCGTCCGACTTCAAGAATGCATCAATGACCTTGTCTATGTCGCGTTCATTGAGCTGGCAAGCGGCCGTGCAGATTGTTTTGAAGAGCTTCGAACTTTCTTTTTTCTTGGGATCGATTTCGACCGGAAGTTTCGGCAAGGTTTCGACATCGACTTCTTTGACAATGCTGTCCCAGGTGATTTTGGCCGGGCCGGGAGGCGCTTTGAGTTTGTAGGAAGCTTTCGCGGAGCTGATCACCACTTCGCCTTTCACGACCAACATGGCGAAGAACGTTGCCGGGTCCTCGATTTTTCCATCAATGATGGTCGGCAGACCAGGTTTGTGTCGGCTGAATATCTCCATGGCGACAGTCGCGTCGGGAGTGAGAAGGTCCAACTGGAGGTCGGCATCTCGGACTTTGATCTGGACCGTAGCATTCCCTTTCTTTCGGAGGTTTTTGAAGGCGATCAACCCACGATCGAAGTGAACTCCAAGGTCGGCTTTCTTGGTCTCGAAAAATTTGACGGCGGCTTCGAGAACGGGATAGGGTCCAAGTTTCCCGATGTCGGCGAGCAGGATCAGCTTGACGTTGCCGTCGGAGGAAACGATCTCGGCCTCGGGCATGGCGACGACAAAGTCGTTGGCCTTGATGGAATCGCCCGGCTTGACGGCTTTCCAAGTTTTCCCTTGTTTTCGAATTAACGCGCCGGAGACTTTTTTGCATTTCGCAACGGTTTTCCCTTCCTGGGCATCGGCGGTAAAGACCGAACAACAGAGAACGGCCAGGTAGACGATGGGTCTCGCAATTCGCGCCATCGTTGGAGCAGTCTGGGTGAATGTCATAGTGGTGTCACAGCTCGATGAATGTTGAAGCGATTACACAGATTGGATTGTATTTAATTTACCAATCGGGGTGGGAAGCGGGAAGCGCAAACTCTTCGGGCAAACGGTCGGTTTGGTGAAAAAGTGCGGGATGTGGCGATAAAGTCGGACGTGGGGAACGTGCGATAGCCAAGCGGAATGCTCCCGCCTGGCATTTCGACAAGCTACATCCGCTCGGAAGTACGGATGCCAAGCAGTTCCAATCCCTTTTGAATGACTCGCGCGGTCAGATCACAAAGCAACAACCGGCTCTCCCGAAGTTCCGGCGTCTCGGCCTTGAGGACCAGACAGTTCGCAAAGAAAGTACTGTATTTTTGAGCCAGATCCCAGAGATACGAAGTGATCGCGCTCGGTTCGTATTCGGCGGTTGCGTTGTTGAGGGCTTCGCCAAACCGTAAGAGCGCGAGCCCTAGATTCCGCTCGGCGTCCTCTTTGAGAATGACGGGCGGTGAGTTCGTCCGATACTTTTCGGGATCGATTTCGCCTTTTCGGAAGATGCCGCGATTTCGGACATAGGCGTATTGCATGTATGTCGCCGTGTTGCCCGTCGTCGCGACCATTTTTTGGAGAGTGAACATATAGTCGGTTACGCGATTCTGTGACAGGTCGGCGTACTTCACCGCTCCGATGCCGACTACCTCGACCATCGCGGCCTTTTCTTCGTCCGTCAATTCGACGATATCCGCGCCGACGGCAGCAGCCTCTTCCCTAAGTTCCGTGTATTTTTTGCCGGCGTATTCGATGGCCCATGAGAGCAGGTCGTCAAGCAAAGCCGGCGTCCCTTCCCGAGTTTTAAGAGGTTTCTTGTCTTTGCCCAAGACCGAGCCGAATGTGACGTGCATGAGCTTGGCCTTGCCATACCCCCACCGCGTCGCGGCGTCAAACAGATGACTGAAGTGCATTGCCTGCCGCGAATCAACGACGTAAAGGATTTCGTCGGGGTTCCACTGCTCTTGCCGATATTTGATCGTCGCCAAGTCGGTCGTCATGTACGTGAACGCACTGTCTGACTTTTGGACGATGCCGGGCGGTTGGTTCTCGGGATTCCCTTGATAGTAAATGACCCAAGCCCCCTGGCTTTCGACTGCGATTCCGCTTGCCTTCAGATCCGCAACGACGTCGGCCAGCATCGGGTTGTAGAAGCTCTCGCCGTATGTGTGATCAAAGTGGACGTCGAGCCGCTGATAAATCGCGTCGATTTCGCTCATGCAATGGGGCATGAACTCCTTCCAAAGTCGATAGTTTTCCTCGTCTCCTTGATGGAGTTTCGCCGTTTCGAGTCGCGCCGCTTCTTCGTGCTGTGGTGCAGCTGCGTTGTGAGCTTCGATCTCGGCCAATTCGTCGGCAGTGAGATCGGCTTTTTTCTTCTCGGCTTCTTTCTTGGGATCTCGCTTCGACGAGAGGGACCGAACTCTTTTATTGAGCCGGGCGAGTTCTTGAACGGGGTCGGTTTTGTATGCCTCCATGTCCAAAAACTTCTCGATGC
>CAYYUU010000282.1:0-8207 GCA_964474955.1 uncultured Alcaligenaceae bacterium
CAACTTCACTTCGAGCTTCACGTCGGGACGTTTCAAGTTTCCGAGCAACGTCACTTGCGCCTTGTCGGCCTCGGTCTCGACCGTACTCGGACCGGCATAAGCCAACTCGATGTGCGTGCGCTCGGTTCCCTCGGCTTGTTGCTCGGGCTGTGACGCTGGTGTTTGTTCTGTGGTCATTCCAATTGATCTCCGAGCTTCGGTCTTGCTTGGTTTTATTCACTTTCGCATTGCGGTCTTGGAATCGTCTAATAATCTGCATCACGCGGAGGATACTTCTCCAACAACTCACGAACGGCTTTCGCATAATCGCCAAGCTCACCTCGTTCTTCCAGGAGTCGCAACGCATTTCGGCTCGCCCGACACGCGACGTCAAAAGTGTATCGCCCTTCGGCAGTCGCGGCTTCCATCAACTGAGGTACAACCTCCACTCCGAAATCAGCAATGACTTCTACCATCGCGTCTTCTTGGCCGTCAAACATCTCGTGCATGAGTTCCAACATTTCAGGCAACGCCTTCGGGCCAATCGAACGAAGGGAATTCTGGGCCAACTCAAGGTCAGACTCCTTTGCTTGGGCCTGCGTCAAACCAAGCAACATGACGGAGACCGCCTCTTCGAAATCCACATCAGGGAGCCCAACGATCCCGATATTTGCGAGAGTTCTGGCCACGGCCAAGTCGAGTCTCCCCAACAGCGCATCGCCCCATCTTTCCTCTGCTTCTTGAGAATGCAACGAACGCGAGAACCGGAGGAGGTCTTGCCTTGTGGATTCGGCGAAGTAGCCAATTCTTCCCAAAGCCTCACAAGCGGCAAGGCATTCCTCGTACCCCTCGGATTTGAGACCCTGTTGAAGGAGCGGCAACGCAGGGATCGCAGCTTCTTGAAGAAACCCAATCGCGAAGTACGCGTACGTCCGCCACTTCGTTTCTTGAGATTCAATGACCTCGACCCAACCGGGTAACAGTGGAGCAGCCTTGGCTCCCATCTCTCGAAGGAAAGCCGTTCCGTACCGTTCTATTCCAAACTGCTCATCGGCTGCGAGATGAGGAAGCAGACGGTGAGCAGCTTGGGGCCCTGCTGCCAAGATAGCTTCTCTGGCCATCTCTCGTTTTCTCTCCTCGAACCCGCCGCCGCGAAGAATTTTGAGAAGGGCGCCAATGAGATCATCCGCCTTCGGTCTCATCCACTCGAACACCTGCCGATCCCGCACCCAATGGGCCCTCGGATCGCCACGTTCTTCGAGCCAATCGGCGAAGATCAAACGCGGAGCCTCGTTGTCCGGTTCGGCCGCGATGGCTTTCAGAAAGTTGGCTTCTTCAGTGTCCATTTACGACGCCTCCGCTGCCGTGCCTTCCAACTTCTTCCGCTTTCGCTTCGACCTTCGCAAACCACGCCACGCCGCCTTCCGCAATTCCTCGTTCTCCCCTTGTGCCGTCCCGATCTCAACGAGTTTCGCTTCGGCGTCCGTATCGGCCATCGCAGCCAATCCCTCGATCGCACCAAGCCGAACCGTCTCCGGCAACGAACTCTGTCCAACAACTCCCATCAACGCCTCGATGTCTTTTCGTTCCACGAGTTCCGGCACCGCAACGCCTTGATACTCGACCTTCGACACCGCTTTCTGAAGCGTGTCGGTAACATCGACTCCTTCTTGGGCGGCAAGATGATTGAAACTGATTCGATCCGAAAGCAGTCGTTCGGCCAGCGCAGACGCTTGTTGTGCATCGTGTTTCGCGAGCAGTTCCGCAGCAACCGTTCGGACGTGAGCATCGTCTCCGGTCGCCGCTTTTTCGAGAACTTCGGCGGCTTGTTTTGGAATCGAATCAAATTCTCCGAAGGCCACAATCGCATCAAGCCGAATGGGGCGATACGCTCGGTCCTCGGGATTCGCCGCGGCGGCTTTCGTGATACCTTCCGCCGCAACACCGATCCGACTCGCCGACCAAAGCAAACTCCGAAGACAACCCGTGATCTGATCGAGCGTCATATCGGATTGCCGATTCCGACGGACAAGTTGCTGCCTGTGGTTTTGCCAGTCGGGCGTCCATCGTTCCAGCGCCGCTTCCAACGCTGGGCCACAGTCGGCAGCTTCTTTTCCAGCGCGACCAAGCAAGTGAGATGCGACTTCGACGCTCCGGGCGTGGTTACCAGTGAGAGCTTCCCGTGCTTCGGCGAGCGGTGCGGGAACGCGATTCAAGAGACTACTTGCCAGCCGTTCCTGGACATCCTGTTGACAGTTCGGCAGCACCAAAAGCAGTTGCTTTGGGTCGCCCTTTTCGCAAACTCGTTTCAGAGATTCGCTCAACCACGCGTCGTAGATGCTATTCTGAGTATTTTGGATGAGCGCATAGTCAGGTTCGAAACTGTCCGAGCCCCACAACATTCTCGCGCTTTTCATCAGGTTTCGCAAAGACCACGTTTCGTTCTCCTGCTTGAGTAGCTTCAACAGCAAGTCACGTGTGGCCGGTTCGTCGTTGTGCCCAAGTAACTCGAAGAGTTCTACGCGGGAGTAAAAATTCTGATCGTCGGCCCGCTCGCGTATGATCTTCCAACCGGCCTTGGAGTCGAACCACCGCAGGCCTTTCAACGCCGCAATCGCAATATGCGTATATCCTCTCGCCATTCGTGAAAGGAGCTGAAAGATTTCGTCAGCTTTCGGAGACTTGCCCATGTGGCCGAGGGCTTCCGCCGCGCACTCTTGGAGTTCGTGACCATCGTCCCCGGCGAGCTTCAACAACACATCCAGAGCGCGCGGATCAGCCAGTTCCCCCAAGGCCATGACAGCCCGTTCCCGCAAGGACCAGTCCGACTGAAACTCGATGCTCGCCATCAACACGTTCAAGCCGTCGTCGTATCCGCCACGAGCGAGCCCTTCGGCAGCAATAAACTGTGAGATCGGATCACGATTGGCGAGAGCCTTTCGGAGAGGTTCGGGGCTGCACTTACGTTTGCGAAGTCGCCAGGCAAACGCCGAGACCGTTTGGTTCCGCAGGTTGTCGTCGGGGTGGTTCAACAACAATGCAAGCGCCGTATCAACCTTGTTACTGCGTGACCACTGGGCCGAGTGCATGAGTTGATTCAGCATCTGAGAGTGGCCCAGGATGAAACATCGCTCGATCAACTGAGCCAACACTCCGTCATGTCGGGGATGTTGTTTTTCGAGCCACTTTTCGTCGATGCTCGTCCCTTCGTAATCCTCGATATATTGGTCATGACCACTGATTGTGTGGACAGCCATGAGAGCTTCGTATCGGTTGTTCGGGCGTTGCTCGGCCAAGTCGAGCAGTCGTTCGACCACATCTGGATTCCGATAACTCCCCGCCCCTTGAATCAACTGTCCCGCAAGAGCCGTCCCCGCCGGGTCGTTTTCGAGACGATCCAGAAAAGCCCCAGGACTTCGCGGATCTTCCAAGGCTCGCAACGCATCGATGGCATTCTGTTGTTGGTTTGCGTTCTCGGCGTTGTGGAGCCATTCGACCAACACATCAAACGCCACCTTATCTTTCTTGCGGGCCAACTCGACCGCCGAACGATTTCGCACTCCGGGAAATCGCGAGTTCAAGGCTTGCCGCAACTGCTCCTTAGCCTTGTCGTCTTCGTCGTATTCTTCGACGAGCCACGCAATCGCACGCCGCCGCATGTCCTTGAACTGAGCGTCGAGGGCTTGCCCCGCGACAGTGACTTTTCCAACTTGCGGCACCAATAACTTCGCCGCTTCCTGCGCGAGGTTGTCTGTCCGGTTGAGCATCACGCTTTGGAGAGCTGCCTGTCCTTCCTTCGACGAGGCTCCCGCCGAAAGCAATTCCAAACCCTTCACGCCAAGATCCAGATGTCCCGCTTCCAGAGCTTCGGCACCGAGGGCAGTGTTATCCATCCCGAGCGTTTGCAGTTGTTCAAAGGCCAACATCCGCACGTCTTTGTTCGGGTCGGCCATCGCCTGAATGAACACCGGACGAACGGCCACGGAAAACGCCTCGCTCTGGTTCGCCAACGCAAGCAACCTTTTGAGCGCCGACTGCCGGATACGAACCGCCTGCGAAGAACTGTCCGCTCCACCTTGTTCTCGGATGAGTCCGACGTACGCTCCGAACGCGAGTTCCTGCAACTGCTCCGGTGTGTAGACCGACGGAACGGGCTTTCGCGACTTCACTTGTTCCTGGAGTTTCTCGATTTCTTTCGCAAACCGCGCACGATGCACTCCCCACGCTTCGTTCCAGGGGTCTTGCTCTTGCATCGAAAAATACTTCAACAACATCGCCGTCCGTGCTCGGATGTGCGGAGTTGCAAAAGCAATGATGTTGGCCAAAAGGTCCACTTCGTCTTCGGAGATCGTCCACGGCTTCGCGTCGGCTTTGACATTGACCAGATTGACGACGAACTTGAGCATGTTCTCCGGATAGGCAAACGTCTCCAACACTTGAGCCGCCGTCAATCGCACACGCGGAAGCCTTGACGACAACGCCGCCAGACATCGCGTCGGGCTGCCGTTGTTTTCCTTCAGTTCCAAGAGCATCAACAACAAGAGCGCTTGCTGCTGGAGAGTGTGGTCGTTGTCGTCGAGGAACACCACGAGCTGATCTTCGCCCATCTGCCCGAGCGTCAACGACGCAACAAGGCGTTCCTCGGGCGTCAGGAATCGCGTCGACTCTTGCGAAAAGACGAGCGACGCACCGAGCGGATCGCCACCAAACGCCAAACCGAGTGCTGCGAGATATTTCACCTGCTCGTCATTGTGCTGAAGAGTCGGACGGAGTGGATCGAGATTTTCCGCACGCGAACACCAGACTAGCGCTCGCGCCGCGAGATGTCGATGTCGTGCTTCCCAACTCTGAAGCAGTGGCAACAAATCCGTCACGACCTTCGGACTTCCGAGTTCGGCGAGCCCTTGTAGCGATTGCTCGACCAGAGTTTGCCAGTCGGCGACGCGCTCTTTCTTCTCCGGTTTCGGGGCCGTCGCGAGCGAGAGCAATGGTTGCAACGCAGCTTCGTTGCCTTGCTTTGCGAGAGCCGTCGCAGCCCGAACGCGAACGTCGTCGTGCGGTCCAGCGAGAGCTTCTTCGAGTCCGCTCTGAACGTTGTCGGCAACGAGCGAGTCGAGGGCAACTCGGCGGATGGCCTTGTCTTTGTCGGCGAGGGCCTCGACGAGAACGCCTTGGGCCTTTTTGCTGTGCTTCTTGGTCAGCTCCATGACGGCAGAGAGCCGCACGTCGATATATTGCGAGAGCAACGCCTCGCGGAGAGTGTCGACGTCCTTGCGTTTTTTTGTCGCAAAATCAAAAGCCTCGCTCCGGAGACCAGGATCGGGATCGTTGAAGAACTCATACACCAACGGCCACGCCCACGGCTCATCGAGTTTGCCCATCACTTCGGTGAGCACTTCGAGACGTACGTCCGCATGAACGCTTTGCAAGATAAAACGAAGAGTCGCAATCCCAACCTTGCCGCCTTTTTCGGTCGGTTTCGCTCCGACAGGTCGTCCCGAAACCTCCGGCGAATCCTCGCCGATTTTCAAATTCAAACACGCTTTACACGTCTCGCTCCGAACTCGCGGAAAGCTATCGTTAAGCGCACGGACCACCATTTGCCATTCCGGTGCGTCCATTTCCTTCGGCGGTTTTTCGCGGACTTGTTTCAGCAGAACTTGAAGACCGCGCATCCGCACATCTTCAAAGGCCGAGTTCAGACCCGCCGAAGCCGCACGCAGCGGTTGATCGTGATAAAGGTGCGCGAGGGACGTGAACGCCGCGTCTCGAACGGGTGCCTGGTTGTCGTAGAGCATCGAACGAAGGCGGTTGATGCTCCGCTCGTCGTCGAGAGCACCCATCGCCAGACACACTTGCACGCGAGCGTTCGTGTCATTCTCGCGACTCAATTGCAAGAGCAGCCCAAACGTCCTCACGTCTCCCAAAACGGCCATCCCACGCGCACCGCGAAGACACGTATCGAGTGCCCGGCTCGCCGTCGCTTGCAACAACGGCTCGTAGTCGTCTCGCTCGAGTTTGGCGGCATCCTTGCGACGCTGTTCGCTACTCCCCAGGATCATTGCCGCTTCTTGTTCTTGTTCTTTTCCTTCGGCGGGCTTCTCTGGTCCCTTGTCCTTCTCTTTTTTTCCCGACGCAGCCTTGTCGAGTTCTTGGAGTTGTCGCTCCAATTCCGGATCGCGCTTGCGGAGGAACTCCACGAGTTTCGGTCGCGTGTGTAGCGCCAACAGAAACGCGAGCCGCCGAGTCTCCTGGTCGGGGTCTTCGCCTCGCCAACGCAGGGCGGTCCGAACTCGTTCGTTGTTGAGAAATTTGCGAGCATAAATTCGCAGCAACGCCAACCGCCGCAAATCCTCAAACGACGAACCAAGAGCCATCAAATCGGCTTCGGGCGAGTCTGGATAAATCGCTTCCAAACTTGCGAGCACAGCTTGACGAACTTCGAAAGCCTGAGCATTAAGGGCCACTCGCAACCGAGCCAACGCCTGATCATTTTTCTTCGAGAGTTCTTCGAGAGCCTTCACGGCGATGATCGCGATGTCGGGCTGTTCCGTGCGCAATGCGAGGTCGAGCGGACGTAGTGTCTCTTCGCCGAGTTGTTTGCGGAGTCCCGCGAGTCCCGCCTTGCGCGCGGCTTCGTCGGGATGTTTCAATGCGGCTTCGAGCAACTTGGGCGCACGCGGGTGCGGCGATGCTCCGATAAGTTCACACGCATATTTCCGGATGCCGTGATCCTGGTCACTAAACATCTGCGTGCTGACAAGTTCGATCGAAACGGCGTCCTGATAATCCGCAAGTTGCTTCAGAGCGGTTTGTCGGCGGGTGACGTCGTTCTTGAGTTCTTCCTTCGCTGCGGCGTATGCATCGAAAATTCGAAGGCTCACGTCGCCGAGTTTTCCCTCTTCGTCGATCGGAAGAAACCGAAACGAATTGTCCGCGGCACCAACAACGAGAAACGTCTTCTTGCCAACAACAACCAATCCAAGAAATATCGCACGCCCGACGTTCTGAGTCGTCGCCGGTTTGACGAAGCCTTCTCGCGGCCAATTCTTGAGGCTTCGGTCGAAACTCCCGGTATAAAAACGATCCGCCAGCCCCAACGTCATGGTGGTAATTGGCTCGTTGTGGTTGTTCGCCCGGCCCTTGTCTTCGGGCTCGAGTTTGCCGCGAGCATACGTCGTGAGCAATTTTCGATCCGCACCCGCCGAGAAGAATCGGAGTTCGTCTTTCTCGAACAACAGCGCCGTGACAGCGCCTTCGTGAAGACCGCCGGAATCACTCAACTTGAACTCGGTCTTGTCCTCCGACTCGTAGACGGCAACGGTCCCGCGATTCGTGCCGACGGCGAACCAGTTCCCCGATGGATCAACACCGATGCAAGTCACATTTTCTTCGAGCGTAATCTTCTGGAGTTCCTTCCCGTCTTTCCGGGCAAGAATCACAATATCGCGCCCGACCAGGACGGCGAGGCGTTCTTGCGAGAGCAACGCCATCGTCGTGGCCGGTGCATCGAGAGCCTTCCCGAATGGCTTCGGCTTTCCGCCTTTCGCCGCGTGATAAAGTTGTCCGTCGGTTCCGCACGCGAAAATGTTCTTCGCATCACCGACCAAGGCCACGGCACCGCACGGCAGATCTTGCCTCTGCAGTTCGTTCTTGTCGGCATCGAACTGAAAGATGGCGGTCGGTTGTCCCTCCGGGTGAACGGTCACGAAATAGAGATGACTGCCGGTCGTCATCGCCGCCTTGACTTCACCGCGATAATCCAGATGTTTTTTGTCGCTCATTGGCCAAATCCCAATGTTCGATGCGTGTGGTTGGATGGGAGTTTGCCGCGCTCGTCGATGCGGCAATTGATGCTGATGGTACAACAGTATCAACCGATTGGCTGCTCTGCCAGGGTAGCCGGAAAATATTGTCAACTGGAGTGGAGAAGACCGAAAGTGACATTGTCAACTGGAGTGGAGAAGACCGAAAGTGACTCGGCGGTTTCGCCAGATTTGTCTTGCCTGCTGACTCTGTTCGGGAGCCGCAAGGACGGTCGGAGGAAGGAGAGTGGTGTTCGGTAAAGTTGCTTTTCGCTCGGGCGGACGGATAAATAACTGTCGCATTTGGAGAGTGTCGCCTTTCGCTCCGCGAAAGAACGCCTGTCTTGGTTTTTAGTAGTAGGCACACTCCGTGTGCCGTAACCATTGTCTTGGTTTTTGAGTGTCGCCTTTGGCTCCTTTGAA
>CAYYUU010000283.1:0-8206 GCA_964474955.1 uncultured Alcaligenaceae bacterium
CTCCCCGACGAGCGTATCCAACAGGTCAATGATCTCCTTGAGTTCGCCGCGAGAGAGCAGCACCTTCGATCGAACTTGCTGTGCGGTCCGATCCTTGTTTTCCTTCCAGATAAAGCCCTCTTCGTAAATCTGCCCGCCCTCAAGCCCGCGCACCAGATCGTACGACACGCCGATACTCTTGAGGTAATCGCTCGTCGCCGGAGAGATATCCGTGTGCCATTCGCCCCGCCGCAACTTGTCGATCTCCGCCGAGATCAAATCGATCTTCGCGTTGAGTTCGGAGAACCGCCCCTCGATGCGAGATTTGAATTCGCTCAGATCCTTGGCCGTCGTTCGTGCTGCGATTTCGGGCACGCCGTCTTTGCCCTTGTAGCGAGCTTGATATTCCTTGTTGATCTTCTTGATGAGTTGGTCGACTTGCTTTTCAAAGGCAATCGCCCGGTCGAGCCGCGGGCTTCGTTCTTTCTCGAGTTGGACGGCATAAAATCCGATGGGAGCGCGGACAAACTTCGTCCCCTTGATTTGCGGTGGGACGAGTTTGCGCACGATCCGATCCATGCGAGCAAGTCGTTCTTTTTCGGACGCGCGGTCGCCCGCGTCGCCGATCACAATCACGAGCCCGAGAGCGTCGGGCGCGACGAACGCCTTGCCGATGGCCTTTTCGACTCCCAGGAAAACTTGTTCGAGCGGGTTCGGTCCACCGCCGCCGACAGGGTACTTGCGAATCTGCTCGCTGAACTTGTCGATGCTGTCCCGACTGAGTCGCTCGAATCCGTTCGCCCGGACGGCCCTCTCGATGCTCTGAGTTTCGGAGTCCTTGTAGTACGTGACGGCGACTCGCAATTCACGTTCTTTGTTGTCCCGAGTTTTCTTCGTGACGATCTGGAGCATCTTCTTGACGATCGCAGCGGTCTCGGTCAAAAACGGCTTCATGCTCTGGGTCGAGTCGATCACGAAAATCACGTCGAGCTTTCGGAGGCGATTCTGGGCGTCTTCGAGTTGTCTTCGGAACTCGCGAATCTGCGTCGTACTGACGCGAAGTTTTTTCCCGGCAGCGTATCCGCCGACCCATCCAACTCGCAACAACTCGTTGCCGGTCCGCGGATCGACCTTCCGCTTGCTGCGCCATTCGAGGATTGGGAATCGCATGTCGTCGTAGAAAAACGGAATCGAAATGCCATCCCGCAACTTCTCCTGGAAGACGGCTGTCGGTTTTGGCGTTTGCGCCCGCAACCAGGCGTACGCGTCGTCCTCGGTCTTCCAGATCTTCCCGGGCTCTTCGCGAGTCTTCTTGATCGTCGATTGCCGGTCCCATTCGAGAGCCAGCCGAGTTTCCCACAACGAGACTCGCGTTCGAGGCACCCACCCCTGAATCGTCTTCTTGGGGTCGCCCAGCACAGGTGCCGAGCCGAGCAAGATGAACTCCTGCGTTTCGCCGTACACAAAGAACAGGTTGAAGATTTGGTAGCGAGTGCGGACGTTCCCGCGGAGCGTTGGCGCATCATAGACGACCGCCTGAAGATAACTGTCATGGAGCTGGAGTTCGTCTTTCTCGACCTTGGCGATCAGCCGATGTTTATTGACAGGATCGACGATCAACCAACCCTTCTTGCCCTCCTGGTCATAGATCGTCGACCTGTCCGAGAGATCCAACGGCGTCGTGGGACGTTTTTCTTTGGACACCTCGAGCAACTTGGTTCGGAATTCCTTGGTGAGTTTGCCCGCCTTGATGTCCTTCGCGAACTCGACGGGTAACGATATCTTGTCCCGCTTTGCACTCAGCGAATCCTGCGTGTTGACGATCATGGCCTTTCGGTAAATCGTCGAGACGCGATTGCGTTGGGCGATGTTGTCGTAGATGACATGATGTTTTTTCACCCATCCGTATTTGTAGGCGATGTCGTTATTGTTCGGCTGTTTCTTGACGAGGAAGAACGAACCGCCGTGGTCAGTCGTGACGTAACACTCTTGCAAAAACTGAAAAGGTGCCGCACCCGGCGTCTCCTGCGAGCCGAGAACATCCACGGTCGGATAGAGCCCGTTGTACGCGACCCAAACTTTCCAGGGTTGTCCCGTCTTCGTGTTATTGAGGATTTTCTTTGGTGCGGCGACTCCCTTGGGAAATTCAAAGACGTCCTGTGCACGGGCATCGGTCGCCACCAAAAGGAAACTACAGAGGAACAACGCATTGAGTTTCCAGTTGGACATATTCGGGTTCCTCCTTTCGTTTAGAGCGGGGAGATGAGCCATCGCAAGCGCCGGACAAGCGCCCGTTGGTCTTCCAAAGGAATCGACGGGGCTTGGTTGGCTTTGTGTTCGACATGGAGAGTTACCGACACGGCACCTCCACCACGTTGACGGCAGAACTCTTCCCACGCCATCCAGTGTGGGGTCGAGTTCGTTGCCTTCTTCTTGTCAAAGACATGATGGGCGATGATGACGCTCACTTCCGTGTTTTTGAACCCGTCCGCCGCTTTCGGTGGCGAACACTTCGAGCTAACCACTAACACGCATTTCCGCACGCCTTGCCTTTTCGGCGCCTTGGCGTTCTCGAAGATGGTCTTGTTCACGTCGAGTTGGTCGACGTCTTCGGTGTGCTGTGTCCGGTCCGACAAACTCGGCGAGAAGTTGATCTGCCGTTTTTTCTTTTTCCCAACGGATGGTTTTGCCACGTCGGACCAACCCAACGGAGCGATCGGCGTTATCTTGCTGTCCGAAGCGGTGTAGACGCCGAGCCGGTACCGTGGATAACTCTTCTCATACGGGTGACTGAGCACAAGAGTTTTGATCATTCGCAAAATCGGGTAGGCGGAGATGTCTTTCGCGTGATAGACGACAATGGCGACGTCTCGCGGTGTCGTCTCCCTTCGGAGTTGGTCTTGGAGTTGACCGACCGTTTCGGTCAACTCACTCACGTCGGTCCGCAGCCCATTCACAGGTTCTCCAGCACCCAACCGAAACGCCGCTCCGACTTGTCGGGCCGTCACCTTCGCGACTTCCTTGGGCAGTCCTTCCAACGTTTGTTTGTGTTGGCTCGTGAGTTTGCCGAGTTCTTTGGCGTCATGTCGTAACTGCGTGATCTTGGCTTGTACGTCCTTCGTTTCTTTTTCCAACTGTTGCAATCTTTGCAACTCTCCCGTCATGCGTTTGAGGTGGGCAAGCGTTTCCTTTGCGTGTTTTTGGAGTTCGTCTTTTTTCGAATCGGCCTTCTCTTCGATAGTGTCCTCTTTCGATGGAGCTATCTTGACGTGCTGAGTTGTCGCGCGTGGCGTCGACACCAACGCAATGACTTGGCCCGTCACAAGAAATAAGATCGCGACGACGACAACGCCAATAACAACCCACTGACACCAAGGAGGTAGGGTCGTCCAAAGTTCGGTCGGCGCCGGGAGTTTATTCAGCAGAGTGCCAAGAGAAGAATTAGCTTTCGCGTCCGCGGGTTTCGCAGGAGAAGTTTCGGGTCGCTTGTCCGAGGTTGGCATTGAGCTCTCCTGAGGGTGTGGCGATGGTTGCGTTCGTCGTAGATACCCGCGGCTCGGGTGTACTCTGTCTTGGCTGGACTTTCTGGGCACACGCTGGCCGCGTGTATCTACGACGAACCAGACAACCCGTTCTCAAGCCCGGCCTTGACTCTTGTCTTTCTTTTCCCTTTTCCCTGTTCCCTACTCAGCAAACAGTCCTTCGACCCTCGCTGCAAACTGTCCGATTCCAATTACCCGATCACCAAAGTATCCCCTCCTATCGACGACGGGGTTGAAGTGTTTCTTCAGCCAGAGGTCGCGCCGAATCTTTCGCAGGGGTTCGCTCACGATCCAAAAGACGAATGCGGTTCGGTTTTTGGGTTGGTTGTACAACTTGTCGTGTCGTCCTCCGCGTCCCTTCATGGCGTTGGGGATTTCCTCGCTCCGATACAGAATGATCGTCGCGAAATCGTTTTTCGAACGAACTTTTCCGAGCCGCTCCACGACCTTGAAACATGGAACGAACGCATTCGCCGGGTGTTGTCCAAGACCGATCTTGACGAACGAATCGGCTTCGGTCGTGGGAGGTGGTTGGCCCGGGCGCCAGACTCGCGTTCGGCCTTCGGCATCGACGACGTAAAGCCCACGCCCCAGAAACGAAGACTTGAGCTTGCCTTGCAAAAGAGTCTCGAATTGCGGTTCGAGAATTTCCCACTCGGTCTCGAGATGTTTCGTGAACGGCACGAGCAGCAGCACCTTGCCGTCCGTCTCGTCGTCTTGGACGGTCAAGGTGGCCTTGGTGTCTTGCAACCTCGCGAGGCGGCTATCGGTCGAAAGTTTGAGTTCGAGGACTCGTTCCTTTTGCGGATCGTTGTTATCGAGGACGTCGAACTTTTGCACAAATTGGAGAGTGTCTTTCGGTATTCGGATCAGATCTGGGAGCCCTTTAAAATCAACATTGTTCTTCGCCGAACCACCTGGCATTACGCGGATGGTGATGGGCTTTCGGACCGGAGGACGGACATCAAAAACGAGTTCGGCCTTCTTCGTGGCCCCTTCCAGGACATTTGATTTTTGGAACTTCGCAAAGATTTGTGGAGCATCGAAGTTTTCCAGAACGGTGATCTTGCGTTGATACGGTGCTCGTTTCTGGTACGGAGTCTGGGGCGTTGCTTGAAGCCGCACGACGAGCGTGCCCGAGGTGTCTTTGAGTGGTTTGATTCGGATTCGTATTTCGGCCTCTTTCTGTCCGCCGATGAATTTGAGTGGTTGTTGGCTCAGGACTTGGTAGCCGTTGCCAAGCTCCGGCGGTTCGGCCTGGAAAGAATACGAAACTTGAATCGGTTCTCTCGATGATGGATTCACGTAGACGGGAATTGACACCTCACCACTCTTGAGTTTTTCCCGGCTCGGGTTCCCGAGAAAGACGCCAGGAATCTTCGGCGTGCAATCGATGACCTGAACGATCTGCCGCTTGATCGCGCCGAGTTCACCACCTATCGCGTTCACCAGAGTAATTGTGTATTGGCTGTCGAGGCGATCGAACTGGTCTTTCGGAAGCGGCAACGCGAGTGTCGCATTTCCCTTTCCCGCAGCGAGGACGACCTGACGTTCTTCCTCTTGTTTCCGTCCGTTGCCGAAACGCTGCTCGACGCGATACGTCAAGGAAATTGGTTTTTCGTTGGGCGGACTGACGACCAAACCGACTGAGACTTCCTTTTGGGTGTGGCAGACTTCGTCCTTGTCATTGGCGAACTGAACTTTGGAGACCGGCTCCGGCGAAAAGTAGTACCACGCGCCAACTCCTGCCAACGCCGCGATCACCAAAAGAACAAGCAGGACCTTCATCGACGAGAGAGAACCATCACGTTTTTCGAGGCGGCGAAAGAGGCAGTGTTCCATGGGGTTTTCTCGAAGAGTAGGAAAAGAGATGCGAATATGGTCTCACGGAAGGTGTTTCTTGTTCCATCGGCCTTGTCGTGCGACCACAGACCTCTCCTTCTGTTCCCTATTCCTGACTGTCTACTCAAACCACATTCCAGCATAGCCCACAACACGGCTCGGATCCCCCGTCGTGTCGTAACTTGTGCCATATCCCGCGCGTTCGCTCTTGTTGAGTTGGCCGAGTTTCTTGAGCGTCTTCATGACCATCACGGCAGGCAGCATTCCGCACATGCTGATGTGGTTTTCGCGGCACGTTCGGAAGAGGGCGTCCTCGTCGAGTTTGTCGAGTTCTTGGAGAGCCATTGCGTCAAGTCGCCGCGTTTCCGAATCCGAGGCAAAGTGGTTCATGTCGCTTGAGATCAGGAGCAGCGGCTTCTGGGGCATTTCCGAAATCACCTTCGCCAAGCCTTTGGCGAACTCCTCGCAACGCTGCAAGTTGCCGCCTCCGATGGCGATTCCGACGACACGAGTTTCGGCCGAAAGTTGGGCAATGATCGGCAACTCAACTTCGATGCCGTGTTCGTGTTGGTGGGCCGCGGCGTCGAGTTGCAATCCCGGAATCGCATCGGCAAGTTTTTGGGCAAGCTCCGGATCGGATGCGACGTTCCGCACCGGCAAGAGCCAGGTCCGATGCGGAGCGACGGCCCAATCGACTCCGTACGCAGTGTGTTTCGGTCCGATCGCAATGATCGTCCTAGGTAGCTCGGTTTGCTTCAAAACGTCCGCTGCGATTTTTCCCGAGAACCGCCAACCCGCATGGGGAACCATGATGGCCGAACACCGACGCCTTTGTGTTGGCTCGCCCGAGAGCATCTGAGCTAGCATCGCCGAAACACGGTCCGGATCGCTTGGATAAAACTTTCCGGCCACTCCTGGCTGGCGATCCTGGGCACCGGACTTTGGGCGAGTGATTGACCGGGCTTCGATCGGCGTTTGCGTGGATTGCGTCGCGAAGCTCAACACCTGGGCAAACTCGGGATCAACGACTTCCGCGAACTGGGCCGTTTCGTTCAAGAGTTCGTCGGCGGAGAGGGCCGGGTTGTACAACCAACCGCTTCGCGCTCGTTCGGCCACAAGGAGCGACCGCTTCGTCGGATCGATTCCTTGCAAATCCGGATTCGCGACGGTTCCGTGCATTGCTGGCGAGTAGAAGAACGCAAAGTCGACGGCAAACGATCCACCCAAGCCAGCACGACGTGCGCTGGCTGCGAGTTCTTCGCAAAGCCCAAACATCGTCGATTGCAATGGCATCGGATTTCGCGTCGACCACCTCCAACCAGAGATCGATTGATTGATTTCGTGGAAGTGGGCCTTCACAAGCAACCCATTGATGTGGGCATCCGTGACCCCAGAGAAGAAATACATCGGAGTGCTTCCCTGGAGGATCGACGCAATCGTGTTTTGGGCGTATTGCTGATACGCGTTCATCTCTGCAGTGCCATAGAACTCGCGGACGGTCGTGTATCCCTCGGAGTGTTCCGGAGCCATGATTCGACCTCGGTACGATTGCCCTTCGAATTTCATGAGTCGTGTGGACGATTCTCGCCAGGCCGTCGGCGGCAAGTTGGCCTTGATGCAAATTCGATTGAGGAATTCGCGAGAGTCCCAACCAGCTTCCACCGGAACGCCGGGGAGCAGCAAGCCAGAGTTCTCCCCATTCGTAATAAACAGTCCGTGGCGGCCAACTTCGATGGCGGCAACGCGGTCTTCGCCTTGTTCGGTAACTGGTCCGGGAGCGAACAAGAGCCAAACTTCCAAATCGAGATACGGTAGCTCGACCGGAGAGACGGGCGGAAACCGCGGATCGCTCGTCGCCGTGCGAAACGCCGCGTCCTGCAACCCCACCTTGATTTCCGCATTGCGACCAAAGAATCCACAGCACGACCGAAGGTGCCCATCTCTCTTTAGACTTACGTAAATCCCGTTCACAACGTTCGATCCGATTCCCGCAATTTCCGGATCGAGAACTTCCGGAGCCCAACCGTTGGCCGCCGAGAGAATGTATTCCGCTGCAGTCTGGATGAGAGCTTTTTGTTGGGACTCCGTGAGCGTCGGCGGTTGTTCGACGGATGAGGTAGTCATTGGCGTGGTCCCTGTTTTTTGAGGTGGGCGATTTTGTGGTGGCGAAGCGAACTGACTCATGTCCACGCGCATTCGCTTGCGACCCCAGTTTCCAGGTTTTTCGTGAAAATGTCCGTCAATCGTGTGACCGCAGTGGCCGCACTTATTTCCATTGAGAGCGTAGTATCCGAGTTCATACCAATCTCGTTCGATTACTACTTTGTGGCACGACGGACAATATGTACTATGACACTCGGCATTATGAACGTTGCCCGTGTACGCATACTTGATACCCGCACGCAGAGCTATGTTCCGGGCCATGATTAACGTTTCGGGCGGAGTATTTCCGCGATCCATCATCTTGTAATCCGGATGGAACGCGCTGAAGTGGACGGGGACTCTATCCCCCACGCTTTCGAGAATCCAGTCACACATCTGTTTGAGTTCGTCCGGATCGTCATTCGCCTGGGGAATGATCAAGTTGGTGATCTCGAACCAAACATCGGTTTCGCGTTTGAGATATCGCAACGTATCCAGAATCGGTTCTATGTGTGACAACGTAATCTTGTGATAGAACTCTTCCGTGAACGCCTTGAGATCGACGTTCGCCGCGTCCATCGCAGAGAAGAATTCTTGGCGTGCATCGGGAGTAATATAACCCGCCGTGACAGCTACATTCTTCACTCCGACGGCACGACAAGCTTTCGCCGTTTCGATGGCATACTCGGCCCATATGATCG
>CAYYUU010000284.1:0-2284 GCA_964474955.1 uncultured Alcaligenaceae bacterium
CGTGCGGTGTCCTCTGCCGAGCCACATCCGCGTGTGCGCTATGCGGGTACGCACCGGCGGCATCGCTCGTGATTTCAGTAGATCCGGCCCACGCCGAGGGCGCCTCGCTGTTGATCGAGCGGTCGGGGCTGGCCGCGGCCGGTGGCCGGTCGGCGGCGCTGGTGGATCAGCTGCGTCGAGGACCGATTCGTCTCGGCGAGGGATTGACGGCGGCGCAGCTCGTCGACGCGCAGTCGTTCTTCGCCAACAACGGCATTCCGTGCGAGGTCGTGCCGTCGACGCGAGCCGAGGCTCCGGGGGCCGAGGTCTTCGGTTCGCCGAGCCCCCATCCAAGCGCGCCGGGCGCGCCGCCCCCCTCGGGACCTCCGATCGCGAACAGTTTTGGGAGCGGGTCTGGGAGTGGGTTTGATGTCCCGGCGGCCTTCGGAGGGCCGGTCGCCAGCGCACCGGCGGCGGAAATGAACGGCGTGGCCGCGCCCGCCCCGCTCTTCGCGCCGGATATCGCGCCGGGTTCGGCCGCTGCCAAGCGCGGCGGTGCTCGGGCCCGCCATCGCGCGCCGGCTCGGGCGCCGTCGGTCTCGCTGCCGTCCGCGGGCGCCGTGATCACGGCGTTGCTGGGGGTCGCGCTCGTTGGCCTGCTCGGGGTACTGACCTGGCAGCTGAGCCGACCCAACGCCGTCGGCCTCGGCTCCCTGGTGCCCACCGACTCGCCCTCGGCGTCGAGGGGGCCGGTTCAGGTGCCCTCGCCCCCGATCGTGTCCGATGCCCAGCCTCCGGCGCGAGGGAGCTACGGCATCGCGATGGAGGGCGCGCAAAGCTACGGGGAGAACGTGGTGCTCGGCTTTCAGCTGCACCATCCGCACGGCGCGGTGCCGACCGGCGACATCACCCTCGTCTTCGATACCGGCGCGATCAACGTCGGTACGATGCCCGCCAACGTCGTCGATTCAGGGGCCATCCCCGGGGTCGTGGTGTACAACTACCGGTTCGTGGTCTCGCCGCTGCCGCAGGGCACCCGGCCCAACAGCGTGCAGGTGCGGGCGTCGTCGTACGTGGGCGCGAACACCAAGATCTACTGAACCGAACGCGGCTCGTTCACCGACCAAACACCGTGGCCAGGTCTTTTTCCAGCTGGGCGGCGGTGCCGCGGGAGACCTCACCGACGAGGACGGTGCGGTCGGACTTGCCGAAGTACTTGGCTTTGTCGCCGTCGCCGACCCGGTACAGCGTGGTCGCGCCGACCGGCTCGCCGGCGTCGTCTTTCCAACTCAGCTCGAGGAGCGGCGTCGCCTCATCGATGACCGATTGGTCTTCCGGGTACTTTCGGACGGTCAGGCGACTGAGCTTCAGCATGAAGCTGCCGACCTCCTCGCGGGCCGTCTGCTCTTCCTCCGCGGTCCATACCGCGGTCTTTCGATCGTTGCGGTTGCGCTGGACGAACGTCGCCGCCTGGCCGTTGGCGGCGATGGTGACTGCCCCGATCTCCTCGAGCGGCTTCACGAGGAGCCGGCGCTGCATGTACTTCGACTGAGCAAGCTCGAGGTCACCCAGGGTCGCCGAGGCCACCAGGAACACCTCGTCGGAAGTCTCGGTCTTCACGTAGTGATCCCGCCGGCCGTTGGTGCGGTTGCCGACCAGGTATCGCTTGGACTTGCCGCCCCCGCGGATCTCCAGCCGTCGCTTGGGTCGGGCGAGGCCGGCCTTGTCCAGCTCTTCGGGGCCCATCGTTCGGCCCAGGCTCCGCAGCGCCATAGTGCGTTGAGCAGATACGTGGCTAACCAGCGATACCACTCGACACCCTTGACGGACGCGACGTCGTACGCGACGGCCATCCTCTCAAGGCTCCAAAGGAAATAGTAACAATTTCCTCCGTGGTCTCTGGCAATGTCGTGGTCGGATTGCATGAACTCGCTGAGGTAAGTGAATCCTTGCAAGACTTGCTTGTCTGTGAGGAGATTCTTGTCTTTGACGCGAGAGGCGGTGTGCCCGAGGGCCAATCCCAGGAGGCCCGAACAAGCCATCGCGGGCGAACCAGGTTCTCCCTTCAACGTTCCGCCGCCTTTGACTTTCGGAATGTAGTCCCATGAACCATTGGGGAGTTGGCATTGGCGATATCTCGCCCCAATCTTTTGCATGGCACTCTCCACCGGGACGCCGAATCGTCACCATACGCGCCCAATCCATCGCTACGCCCGCGCCGGAGGCGGGGAGCCGAGCAGGCGAGCGACCTGAGTCCGCGGACCTGGGATCCGCTAGGAGGGGGTTCATGGAGCTTCGATCCACG
>CAYYUU010000284.1:2294-8200 GCA_964474955.1 uncultured Alcaligenaceae bacterium
GTCTGGTGACCCACATCGCAAGCATGGCAAATTGAGTATTGTAATGGTCTCCCGTTTGGTGTACGCCGGCGAAGCTGATTTGGCGAAGGGCTTTTGTTTGACGAGCGATGGTGGCTTTTCGGCTTTTGGCGTCTTTTTTGATTTGTTCCTTGCTGCGCTCGTGAAGTTTTCCGGGGTTATGGAACTTGTGGGTATTGATGTGGTCTTTCAGTCGCGAAACCTCGCTTGGGGGGAGAGACGGTGTCATATATCCCCAGCCACCCAACGACGATTGAGCCGTCAGGAGTCGCACTCCGATCGACTCGATAATTGGGACATCGTCCGGGTCGCCAAGTTTGTCGAAGAACAAGAGCATCAACGCTAGACTGTAGGTGTGCCTACTCGCGAGAGCTTGCTGACGAAGATAAGTCGCCGCTTTTTGAATGCCTGGGTCATCTCCCGGGACTCCGGATTCGAGCAGAGTCCAGGCGGCCAAGGCCGTCGACCCTGGGTGTCTTCGGGTCACGCGGCTATACAACCATTTCCCGTCTTTTCCCTGGACCTTTTTGAGAAACCTCACTCCCTTCTCGATTGCCGCGTTGACTCGGGCATCCAGAGGTGGGTCGGCTTGGGCTCCTGCGATGTTTGGTATCACAAGCAAAGCGAGGGCTGCTCCGAAACAAAGTTTCGAGAAAAACCGGTTGACCATAGGACGATTCCCCCTTGATGAACTCGATCGACGAGTGATAGAACATGACCGCCGACGCTCGAAAAAGCGAAGGCGAGGAAATGATTCCGAAGTGAATACTGTTTCTTGAAGATAACTGAGAGGAGCCGACCCAGCCAGTTCCTTTTCCAGAACTCTGGATTCTTTCTCCAGGTTCACACTCAGATCGGAAGTTGCTGGTAGAAGTCGCGAATTGCAGATCTTGTCGGACAGAGGCAACAGAGCAAGAAAAAACCCTTTCCCACACGTTGGGAAAGGGCTGTTGCTTTTTCAGAGAAAGACAGGGGCTTGTTGGAAAGCCAAGAAAGGGAATTTCTTCCCAAACCAATTCTTACCAGTCCGCACCGTTTGCGAAACCATCACGAGGGTGCATGGCCTTGGCCCACGTGTCTTGAGCGATCGTCGTGGAAACGCTTCGGACCGAGCCATCGCAAAGTGCGACTTGCATTCCGTACGAGTAGAAGGCCTGAGCGAGGGTGGGGCTACAAGCATCTTCGCGAGGAGCAGCCTGGAATTTCGCCGTACCACTGAACCCGCCGAAGAATGGGTTCGTAGCTGCATTCGGGAGGTTGTAGTACAACGTTTGGCCACTGGTTCCGCAAACAGCATACTTCGTCCCGAAACCGATTGTGTTCGAGGTACCGTCTTGGTTTGCCAAAGTCCCCAGTTTCATCTTGCTGTCCATCAATGGGGCGAGGGGAACGTCCGTCAAGTGATTCCCGCCCGAGAAGCCGAAGACGCGGACGTTGGCACAGTAGTTCTGAATGTCTTCGGGAGCGTTACGGGTTGGGTCCGAAGGAGAGAGAAAAGGCTTGATTTGGAAGCCCGTTGCCGGTGCGACCCGCCATTGCGTGGCGAGGTTATCTTGCTCGATGTACGGCAGGATGTAAACGTGGACGGTCCAGTTCGTCGTGGTAGTCCCGGTCCCAACCGCCGCAGCAGCGGGCGGGAATTTTCGAGCTGCGTCGTGGTAGTCGTGGCAGGCGAGCATGATTTGCTTCAGGTGGTTGCTGTCTTCGGCGCGGTTCGCGGCTTCGCGAACTTTTTGCACAGCGGGAAGCAACAGGCCGATGAGGATCGCGATGATGGCGATGACGACGAGGAGTTCGATCAGGGTGAAGCCTTGGCGCTTCGACGTGCTACGAGCGGTCATTTAGGGTGTCCTTTCTGAAACACAACATTACTGAGAGAAACTTTACATTTTGCCGGAACGAATATCCAACGGAACCAGAGCCCAATTCAGAACAATTCCGACAGAACTTCAAAGGAGTTACAAGGAAATTCGAGTTCTCGCTCAACGTCTCCAGGAGGTTCTTTGGCGCTTGAAGCGATAGAACCCGAATCATCAAATAGGGGAGTGAAAACCAGAACTTTCAATCGTCTGTAAAAGTGCGCCTGTCTCCATCGACAAATAAATGGACGTTTGAAGATCCAATGTCAGTATTATGGAGGGTTGTTCGTGGTTTCATCCTGTTTTACAGCCCCTCACATTCCACTCCCGAAAGTCCGCTTGACCCTGACGCCTTCCAACAAAAATGTCGGGAATCAGTAATCTGAGTCTGACCGAACCCACCCCCAAAATATCAACACGCTGGATGAGTCAGGATGTTTTCGTGGACGTGCAATCTTGGGCTAGATTGCGGGAGATGAGTTGGGTGAAGGACGAAGGAAACTCTAAACTGCTGTTTCATCTTTGTTAATGGAGAGGTGAAATTATGGTAAAATTGCACCTCTGCGATGTCAAGAAAAAAGATGAAAAATCAACTATTTTGAGGTTGAGGAATCTTGAGTAGTGTCACTCGCCAAATTCTCTTTTCAAACCTCAGGGAAGAATCACTCTCTGACTCAACTCTCCCGAACTCGCCAGGTTCCGTGTTTGCTATCCTACTTCGATAATCCACATCAATTCGTTTCACCCGACAACAAAAGGCGTCCGTCGGACTTTTTTATGACCGAGGAGGAGGGTACTGTTTGCTCAAACCTCCAACCGATTGGCGGTTGTCCTAGTGTCCCAGTCTCCCCGAATTCTCACAAAAGGGTCATTTGTCCCAGTTGTGTGTTATTCAAATCAACTCGGTTTTAAGATATAGAATCGCATCCCCCAAGTGCAACAAGAAACTTCAAAAAGCACAACAAGGTTGCAAAATTAGCTATCATGACGATTGCACGTACAACTCAATCACCTATCACATCTTCCATACATTTGTACTATTCATCATGACGATACCAATATTGACAATTACAATGCGACTTGCTGAGGCAGAAGCAAGGGGCTTTTTCGTAGTGTGGCTCGATAGGAGAACTTGGCCAGTCCTTGGGTGGAAGATGCGGCCAAAGGAAGACAGATTGGGTTCTCCGTTGGGCTGCAGAAAAGATCGGTGTTGGGCGTGACTTGGCAGATGGTGGAAGAAACAGATTCGATTGCTTGACTGCTACGACCCTCAGTAGCGACATTTCTGGAAGGATGCTTAAAGTCTTCCCATTCTCGCAACCGATGATTACCTCCAAGAGGATCACATCATATGGTCTCAGCGAATCCGACCCTGCAGCCACTGCCGTTGCGTGATCTTTATTGCATTCTACAAGCCCACGAGTCAGGAAACAACTGACCGAAAATATTTCCTTCGGCGAGAATTCGGTGGGAATGCCGTGGGCAGAACCTAACAGGTGGAGTGAGCGGGATGAGAAGGGTACGAACATTGATTTTGGCCGGCCTTGCCATGATCACCCTCATCGGCGGAACGGGGTGCGTCAACCCGTTGGCCTTCGCTCCGCCGATACCTGTGCCTGTGTGGGTGGCCGACCGGATGGAAGAGCGGATCATTCACAAGAATGACTACAGGACGCCAATCATGCCTCCGATTCCTCCAGGCCACCGACCGCTATGTGAGGATCCGCCGGACTTGGCGACGATTCTTCGAGCGATGCCTCGCGTCGCGCGGGGGATCCCTTACATCTACGAAGAGTTCCGCGACGACTATGATTATGTCGTCGAGTTGATGGCCGATCACATCGATCCGCCGCGGTTTTATCCGCTCATCGGTCCGGCCCAGCTGCACCACTGTCATTACAAGTGTACGGTGTTCTACACCGAGACGATCGAGTCGAATTATCCCTTCCCATTCCAGGCGAAGCGACGACGCTCGGAAGTCATCTACATTGACCGGGACCACTTGCACATGGTGGCGGCGACGCCCGATGCCCGGGCCTACATTGCCCGCGACCTCAATGGACCGGTGCCGTAGGAAAGGCGAAAGGTCAAAGGTGAAAGGTCAAAGGTGAAAGGCTTGTAAACTGCCTAATCCTTCCTTCCACCTTTCCCGTTTCGCCTTTCGAGTGAGTTTGTGACCTTCGTGTCAGGGAGAAAGGTGATGAAAGTGAGTCGATGTCTCGCGTGGTTCCTTGCCGTGGGGGTTCTCGGACCGATTGCCCCTCTTGCCGCCGAAGAATCATCGAGAGGTCGGGATCGCGACGCCGAGATTCAGCTGGAACTCGCCTGGATTGCGGATCCTCGGATTTGTTGGTATTACCCATGCGCGCACGTGACGAAATCCACGATTGAGGTCAGTGGCTACGTCCCGGACGAAGACCATCGAGTCCGAGTTCTCCAGATTGTCCACGAATTCTCGCGACAGAACCAAATTTCGAAAAAGGTGCGCGACCGCCTGCAAATTCATCCTGGGATCGGGGAAGTCCCGGAGGCTGGGGATCCGCGAACGACGGTCCGGCATGCCAAGCTCGCTCTCTCGCGAGGTTTTCCGAACAAAGTCGGTCTCTTGCTCGTCAGCATGGAAGGTCCCGGTAAACTCACGGTGTCCGGGATCGTTGATTCGCTCGAACAAAAACTGGACGTAAGCCGCACACTCCGAAAGGTCTCCGGTTGCCGTTGCGTCATCAACCAAACTCGGATCGGCGATGCCCAGTCGGCTCGTCTCGCCCACGCCTCGCCGGTTCCGTACGTCGAAAAACTCGTCCTCCCGGAACAACCAGAGATTAGAAAATTCGACCGCGCTTTAAAGGACCAACGACAAATTCCGGGCAACCAAACAAACTCTCGACCCTCGACTCTCGACGACGTGCCTCGGCTTCCTCCGGAAGAGGAAAGCAACGCCCCTCCGACTTCGCCGACAACAAAGCCACAACTCGCCGAATTGGAACGCCAAGAACAGGTTCGTGGAGACGTTCCCGAACGAGACAAGCCAGCAACGCATGACCCGACATCCGGCAAGATCGATTCGAAATCCGTTTCCCGGTTCTCGGCATCCGAGTCAATCCCCCAGCCCAAACGACCGAGCGAGTTTTGGGGGACCAAACGCAAACCGGGTGAAGGGAAAACCTCCAAGCCACCCGCTGTTCGCTACGTCACATCGTTCCGCCCGGAAATCAAGTTGGGGACACCGCCAAGCCCACGAAAGGCGACTTCGCCAACATTGCCTCGACTCGTTCCGAAACTCCAGCGTGTCGAACCCGACTTGGTGTTGAGCATGCCGGATGAGAAAACAAAGCCATCGCGTCCGGGTGCCGAAATCAAGTCTCGGAGCTTCAAGGTTTCTCCCAAAGAGGCGGGGGCGTATCCTGTTCTTTCCAGGCCACGTCCACGAATCGCGCCTCCCCCTTCGTCGTCCACGGATGTTTGGGCCCCGCGCGACGAAAACGATGATCCGAGGGAAATCCATTCGGAGATTCCCACGGAGAAACCAATCCCAACGTTGTCGCCAATCGTGGTGCCCGTCAGGAACGCCGTCTCTCCGGCAACACAAAATACCAACGGGGAGCACCGGCACACGAATTCTAGCCCACCAACTCCGCAACCCGGAGTGGGAAGTTGGTCGAGCGAGCCGGTCCAACAAACGGAGGCCACTAGGCCCGGAAACGACCTACACGAAATCACGTTGCCGGGTTCGGTCGGTCAACCTCTGCTCCAGGAGCCTCTCCGAATTTCCCGACGGCCAGGGCGATCCCAGACTGGGCATTTTGGCCCTGCGAGGATTCGCTCGCAGGTCGAACACATCGACGCGGCCAGGGGCCGGCTCGCCCCCTACTTCGAAGCCGGAGTGGCCGGGGCCGCCTCCGTCCTCCGGGAGCGCAGCACAGGCCGCGAGCGGAGTGCCGCTGAGGGCGGCGAGCCCACGCAAGATCTGGCGGCGGGTGGCTGCCCTTTCGGCATGCCACGTAGATCTCGCCCCAGCCCACCACCCCG
>CAYYUU010000285.1:0-8193 GCA_964474955.1 uncultured Alcaligenaceae bacterium
ATCCTTATCAGGGATGCGCTCTAACCAGCTGAGCTATGCGTCCGGATAGATTCAAATTCCTTTCCTCGCGCCAGCGTAAACTGGTTTCGCGTCAACGATGACGCTCTTTGAACTTTTTCACGAACACAAATATTTCGAAGGCCAAGAAAAAAAGCCAAACCTTGATAGGTTTGGCTCGTCCCAACACCAAATTGTCGTTGAGAGAGCTAACCTTCGTTTTTAATACTATGTGTTACGTGAAGCATTTAGTTGCCTCCACATGTTCGCAAAATGACGAACATAGCGATTGAATTTATTGGGCAATTTGAATTATAGGTCACCGTCTTTTCTTGTCAACTTAAATTTCTTGACTTCCATTTCTGTCCCACTTCATTTTCGTGGGGAGTGTTAATCGTAGGTGAGCAGAAACAAACTGACAAGTCGTCTTCGGAATTTTTTTCTTGTCATTTCCTTCGACACCAAAGTAGACACTCCCCACGGCACTAGGTTCGGATAATTTTTTGTAAGTTCTCGGCCTGCGAATGGCGCCTTCTCTCCCGTTTCGGTGTTCCGAGCGAAAGTAGTTTCATGCGGCTCGATTCCGGCCCGTTTCTTTTGACCGCGAAAGGGTGTTTCGATAGGCCTCGAGGGTGTCCCTGGCGCACTGTTCCCAGGTAAAATTTCTCGCTCGCTCGGTCGCTCCGATCTGTAAAGAGGCCCACCAATCGTCGTCTTCTGTGACGCGTTGCATGCCATTTCGCCACCCGTCGAAGTCTTGAGACGGGATGACGTGGCCGACCCCGCCCAGAACTTCCTGGACTGCGGAAGACGTGGAGGCCAATACACTTCCGCCGCACGCCAGCATTTCGAGCGGCGGCAAACCGAAGCCCTCGTAATGGCTCGGAAAGACCAGAGCGCGAGCCCCATTGTAGAGTGCGGCGAGGTGGTGTTCGGAAACATAGCCCAAATGCAGCACGCCCTTGTGCCTAGCTTCGGTTTCGAAATACTCGCGGGTCTCATGGGTATTCCATCCCCAACGTCCGACAAGCAGGAGAGGCCACCTTGCCTGGAATTGCGCGGGCAAACTGCAATAGGCTCGCATCAACATCAGGACATTTTTTCGTGGCTCGATCGTGCCCACGAACAATAAATATCGAGGCGGCAAAGCCAGCTCACGCAACACCCGGGCAACGTCTTCGTGCGGAAGGCGACGCAGGCCCGGACGAACGCCCATGTACGTCCGCGTCACTTTTTCCGGCGGGACTCCGAACTCCTGGATGATCTCTTGCCTTCCGGATTCGGAAATCGCGAGTAGGTGGGCCGATTGCGTGAGTGTCCGTCCGAAGTTTTTCTCGAAGTGCAAGACGCGGTCGACCGGGTGCCATTCTGGGTGCAGGAGAATGCTCAAGTCGTGAACCGTCGTGACCGTCGGAAGGTCCGTGGGCAGCGGCAAATAATTCGGCTCGTGATAGAGAGAATATTCGTTTTGTCGGGCGAGCCGGCGCAAATGCGCATCGAGGAAACTTTGCATCCAGACACGCAAACGCGATGGCTTTGGTGCCTCCCTTCGAGTTCGGCCCATGGCTTCCTTTTTGGCGTTTCCCGTTCCCGCCTCTTTGGTTCCGAGGAGCGTTCGGAATTTATCTGCCCAGCGATAACAGGATCGGATCCAAGGCCGCGGAAACGACTCGAAGTGATCTTCGGGGGATGCTTCCGTCAAACATCGTAATAACTCCGAGACGTAGTAACCGATCCCTGTTTTACGACCAGAGGCCACGAGCATGTTCAACAAAACTCTCACGACATCTCCATCGAAAGGAGGAAGGCAAAAGGCAAGAGACAAAAAACACCAACCCGAAGCGCGAGCAAGGACAAAAAGTACCAAAGCGGCAGCGTAGCTGTTGCACTCCAAAACAAAAACAAAAACAAAACCGGCGTCGAGCCGCCGCACTCCATAAGGAATCAAGGCAATTCGCAATGAACAACGCCAAGCGTTCCGTCTGCCGTGAGTTCGACTTGGTTCAAGGATGCGGGGAGCAACCAAACATCTCCGGCGTTTACGCCGTGTTCGGAGTCTTTGGTCTTGAGCGTTCCGCGCCCCCGAACGACCATCACGGAACCCAGGGCGGACGTTTCTCGTTGGCTGTTGCGCAGGGGGACGGACGATGACGTCTGGAGGTACTCCTTCGTGAAGTACGGTCAGTGCACGAGTGGTACCTGGGCTGACGCATCCGAGTTATCTCGAAACGCCGAGACGGCAATCGGCTTCACTGGGCCATAATCCCAATGCGTTGCGGCGATGGATTGTTCGATGTGGAGCGTTCGGGACTTGCCTTCGGCGTCCACGCGATTCCAGTCGAACAGCCGAAAAGTGGCGTCGCTGGTTTGTTGGATCTCGGCCATCAACACTCCGCCTCCGACGGCGTGGACTGTCCCAGCTCGGAGGAAGACGCAATCTCCCGCTTGCGGGGTGAACGAGTACAGACAATCGGCCACGTTTCCTTCCTGCAAAGCAGCCCGCAATTTCGCTTCGTCAATGCCCTCCAGGAGTCCGGCGTAAATGCGACTTTCGGGCGCTGCATCGACGACAAACCAGGCTTCGGTTTTGCTCCCTTCGCCAGGCCACAACGTTTTCACTTTTTCTTCGTCGGGATGGACCTGGACCGACAACCAATCGTTACAATCGAGAAACTTGATGAGCCAAGGGAACACGTCGTGGGCCTTGGCGTGCCGGCCCAACAAATCTTGCCGATGCGAACTCATGAGGTCATGGAGTGTCTTGCCGGCGAGTTCACCATCTCGAACGACGCTGTGATGGGAGGCGTGATGACTCACGTCCCATGACTCTCCATAAGCGGAATCGTCGGGCAAGTCTTTGCCCAAAGTTGTGTGCAGTTTTCTCCCACCCCAAACTTTCGGGACGAGGTGAGGCGTAAAACAAATCGGATTCATAATGCGGGCTCTCGATGATGTTGGGTTGGTGCGGCAAAGTCTCGCAGGACTCCCAAATCCATAAATGGTGAAGGATTTTTCGTCTCGCGCTGCGTGATATAGCATACCCCAACGAAGTGGGTCAAGATGCTGACGTCCACAACTCCCCTGGCCCGTCCAAGTCCGCTTGATTTTCCCAGCTGACGCTTGTAAAAGTTGCCCGGCTTATAGAGAGTCTGTGGATCTCGACGAGCCATCCGGAACTCACGAACGCCACCGTAAATGAGGCGTCGTATCTAGACTAGAAAGTGAGCTGGCAATTCCTGATGGGGTGGCTGTTTGCCGTGGTTGTGCTTTGCACGTTAGCCGAACTCTACCTCCGTTGGCAGCCTCCGGAAGACCTCCACCCTTACCTCGGCAATGAATCGCCTCTGACTGGCATCTACAAATCCGACGAAGACTTTGCGGTCACGTACAAGGATTGGGAATCCCTCCGCTCCGAAAACGCCCAGAAATTTGACGAATACAAGGCGGTCCTTTTGGGAAAAGAAAAGCTCCCGGTGTGGGCCTTCTTCGGCAATTCGTTCGTCCACGCTCCGGGCATGCTGGCCGACCAACTGCGAGCCAACGTGGACCATCACAAGATTTTCAACCTGGGCAAGAACGTTCCGGTGTTACTTCGTTTTGCCCAAATGAAACTTTTTCTGCAGCACGGACTGAAGCCCGAGCGAATGTTTCTGAGTTTCCTCCCGGTCGATTCGCTCGTGATTGGATCGTTCCCGCTCAAGACCGTTCACGTCACGAACAAGGGAGCGTTGACGTATCGCCCGACAATTCCCGCAGGTCCGGCTGGCTATCTCGTTTCGCCAAGTCGCCTCGGTTTCACGGCGTGGGTGCGAAGCGGCGGTCACGTTGGGAACTGGAATTACTCCCGCAAACACCGCCACCGAAAAATCGATCCGGTGTTCCTTGCCGACCTACGCACGATGTTCGGGAACTTATCGCGGATCGCACGCGAGCACAAAGTTCCGGTCACGGTCATCTTGATTCCAGAACACAATCAGGTCGTTCGGGGACGCGGCTTCGGCTTCCAAGATGACGTCGCAAAGGTCCTCCGCGAAGTCGGAATTGATGCATTCGATCCACGACAAGTTTTCCTGGCGCATGCCAATCCCGGAACGCTATATCTGCCAGATAAACACCTGAGCTTCGAAGGCAACCAAATCCTGATGCGAGAACTCCTCGCCCACCTGAATGGTTTCTCGAGTAAACCACTGGCGCACAGATAACACGCGAGGTCATCGCACATATGAACTTTGTCGAGAAGCCATTCCTATATTTTATCATCGTTGTGTTCGGACTTTGGTGGGCAACGCGACGTTTCCAACTCGTGAACCAGGGAATTCTGTTGGTCGCGAGCCTGGTGTTCTATGCCTTTCATCAGTGGGAACTGGTGTTCTTGATCTTGGCCTATTGTGCAGTGGACTGGCTCGTTGGAATATTAATAGTCCAATCGAAACGGCCCATGACATATCTCTCGGTTGGGGTGACTCTCAATCTGTTAGGTCTGGCCTTTTGGAAATATACGCCTCTATTTGTTCACACGGCCGCCTGGGTAGCTTTGAAACTCGATCTCGGAAGTATCCCGGATGTTTCGGACGACTGGTTACTACCCATCGGAATATCATTTTATTCGTTCACCGGCATCGCGTACATGGTGGACGTTTATCGTGGAGACACGTCCGCCGAGCGAAACCCATTTCGATTCGCACTATATATATGTTTCTTTCCGCAACTCGTGGCGGGGCCGATCTTGCGGGCGCACGAGTTTCTCAACAAGCTCCAGCCAGGCCAAATCCCAGAACAACCGTTGGCTCCACTCGAGGCGGCCAGTTGGATTGCTCGCGGCTTCTTCAAGAAATTAGTTCTGGCGGATTCGATCGCGATGGCGATCGATCCGTTCTTTGCTCATGTCGCCGACAGCAGCACGGCGGGCGTTTGGAGTTTACCTTTCGTCTACTTATATGCGTTTCAGATATATTTCGATTTCTCCGGCTACACAGACATCGCCCGGGGGCTTGGATTAATGTTCGGGTATCGTTGGCCGGAGAACTTTAATGCCCCATACCTGGCGAACTCGGTCCAAGATTTTTGGCAACGCTGGCACCTCACGTTATCGCGATTCTTGCGAGACTATCTCTACATTCCTTTGGGCGGAAGCCGGGGCGGTCGCTGGCTTACCTTCCAGAATTTAATGCTCACCATGTTGCTCGGCGGGCTCTGGCACGGAGCGAGTTGGACGTTCCTACTTTGGGGTGGATTGCACGGAGCTTTTCTCGTGGTCCATCGCATGTGGAACTATGTTCCCGTCGCCAACTGGATTTCGAAAGCTCCGACAGTCATTCGTTGGATGTGGCAAGGCTTGTGTGTGGTCCTCACTTTTCACGCCGTGTGTCTGGCGTGGTGCTTCTTCCGGCTGAGCGTTTTGGAGCAATCGCTCGTGTGCGTGCAAAAGTGGTTCGTCTTCGATTCGGGGAGAATGTTCGTCGGCGGAAGTGCGAACCGATCGCTCTGGATCTTGCTGGGGTGTTACGCAATCTTTGGCCTGTCCGCTCGCGCAGTTGCTCGCATGCCGCAACTCCAGACGGAAGACCGCATCTCGGAATTGTCTCCGACGTTCCGCGGTTTCTTGTGGGGGACGGCATCGGCGTTGTTCTTGTTGGCGTTTGTGTTGTCGCCGGGAGGCGAGAAACCACCATTTATTTATTTTCGGTTTTAACGGCCAGGCCTGCCAACGTTTCTCGACGAAGACATAAGTTGTCAGGGTGGATTTTCTTCGAACACTTCCAAAACCCTCCCACTGCGGATGCGTGATTGTTGTTGACCTTCGGCCAACTTTCGTGGGGCGTGCCAGCGTCCCAAGTTCTTCGTCACACCTTACAACCGCACCAATAACACCGACGGAAATAAATTTCGCCTTCCTCGGCCAAAAGACACAACAACGACACGGACAATCCCAATTTGGAAAGCAAGATCGCGCGGACATAATTTCGCAGCGTTCCTTAACACGTTCTCCGAACTTCCTATAACATTCTACTATCGAGAAAACGGTCCACGAATCGCGGCCTCCTCCGGGACGCCACCGAAGGCGAAGGAGCCTCTCACATCATGGATCAATCCGTGCACTGGTATGATGGAATGTCGTTTTGGCCACATCATATGCAGGCAACCGAACGATACTTATCCCGACATTTGGCCCTCGGCCAGCAGTGGAATCAACACCACAACTGGGGCGTGCGGGCCATCGAAATCGACGCCGATGAACTGGCCAACAATCACCTCGTCGTCCGGACTCTCAAGGTTCGTTTCCGAGACGGGACGATGGTGTCGGTGCCCGAAGACGGCATCCTCCCAGACTTGGAACTCACACCGATCCTGGAAGAAGTTGGTGCCGTGACCATCTTCCTGGCGATTCCAAAACTTCGCTCCGGAAGTACCAACGCCATCGACATGGTCGGGGCCGAAGGCGAGACGCCCGAAGACGGCGACGGCCCGGAGGACCGTGACGTTCGGTATCGCGTTCGCTCGCTCGAAGTCGAGGACGAGAACAGCGGCGACAACCACCAGGACATTCACTTCCGCTGGCTCAACATTCAGCTCCTTCCCGAGACCGGGTCGCTCGCCGGTTTCGAGACCATCCCGATTGTCCGCGTGAAGCGGTCCGAACAACGCGAGGGAACCGCCGAGTTGGACCGTAGCTACATCCCTCCCGTCCTGGCGTGCGAGTGTTGGAAGGTCTTGCGGCACGACATCCTCGAAGTCAGTTACGACCGAGTCGCCACGAAAGTGCAGCAGCTTGCCAAGGAGGCGGTTTCTCGGCGAATCAGCTTCGACACGAAACACTTTGGTGCCTCGCGGCGACTTCACCAGTTGCGGATACTCAATGAGGCCCTGACGAGCTTACACACGGTGGCCTTTGTCGACGGCTATCATCCGCGATGGACGTTTGGCGAGTTGTGCCGGATCGTCAGTCAGCTTTCGATTTTCTCGCCGGCCCGGACCGTCCCCGACCTTCCCATCTACGACCACGATGATTTGGGGACGTGCTTCTTTCGGATCAAGCTGCTTCTCGACACGCTCCTCGGCCACATCACGGACGTGACGTATCAAGCCCGTCCGTTCACTGGCGAACAGTTGCGATTCCAGGTACGCTTGGACGAGGAGTGGTTGCTCCCGAAATGGAGAAGGTACATCGGAGTCCACAGCGATCTCGACTCGGACGAATGCATCCGCATGCTGACGGACGACCGGTTGTTGAACATGAAGATCGGCAGCGCCATGACCGTCCGCGGAGACACGACGCGAGTGGACGAAATCTTCGCCCGCGGAGAGCGAGGATTGAAGTTCACCCACATCGCACAGATCCCGCAGGCCTTGCCCCACGAACCCGGACTGATCTTTTTCCAGATCTCGCCGGAATCATCGCCCCAGGAATGGCACAACGTGGAGCAATCGAAGACGCTGGCCATTCGCCTCAACCAATCGTTGATCGAAGAACAGAACCTGCAGGGAAAGCACACGTTGACGATCAAGACGGCCAACCGACTGATCCAGATGCGGCTGACCCTGTACCTGGTCGATTTTGAACAAGAGTCCCAATAGTCTCGGAGCGACGTCATCAGTGGACACACCAACTCGAGAGAAAATCTATGCCGTGTTGGATCGAGGTCTCGACCTGAAGGCCCGACTGAAAGAGGACTTCGCCTCCTTGAAGATTCACCAGGAACAACAGACCTTGCGAAGCCTCCTCCAGGGAATCCCCGACCGACGCGAACCGGAGCGACAGAACCAGACTGCGTTTTTGGGCCTACGTTATCCGTTGGTGTGTTGGTTGGACGAAATCTTCATCATGGATTCGGACTGGTCCGTCGCGTGGAACGAGTCCAAGCTCGAGTGGGCCATGTTCGACCAGGCGAACCGGGCCTTTCGGTTTTGGGAGCAACAACAGCTTGCCGAAGACCGCGCCGACCTCGAAGCGGTGGAAGTCTTTTTCCTGTGTGTGGTCCTTGGCTTCCGCGGCGATCTCGGCACACAACCAGAGCGACTGAGCGAGAAGGTCCAATCAATGGCCCGAGCGTTGGGCGAGAAAGGTTCCTGGAGCGGCCCACTCCAACGCACGCCAAGGACGGCCGTGCCTCCACTTTCGGGGAACGAACGCAAACAGCAAATGTACCTCGTCGCTGGTATCTCTAAAATAGTGTTCGTGTTCGTTATGGTGAATGC
>CAYYUU010000286.1:0-8156 GCA_964474955.1 uncultured Alcaligenaceae bacterium
CGGAACAGCTCAGGCTCGGGTCCTGGTGTGACAGCCTCGGTGGGTGCTGGCGGTGCGACTGTAGATTGACTCATGATGGGCGGCCTCTCATTCGCCGTTGGTGTCGGACCCCGACATCCGTGGATTGGGGTTACGCAACCGGGCCAAATGGCTCGTCCGAGGTTGGGTGCCGAGTTCGGACAGCAGCCCGTAATTCCGAGGGTCTTCTTTGGTTCGTTTGACGCGACTTCGTTCGTCACTCAGATCACCGAAGATGATCGCCTGGGCAGGACAGGCCTGAGCACAAGCCGGGGTCACCGTCCCATCCGGGAGCGTATACTCTGGGGCCGTCGGATTGGCGAGCCTCGCACCCGCCTTGCCTCGTTCGATCCGCTGGACGCAATAGGTACACTTTTCCATGACCCCACGCATGCGGACAGTGACGTCCGGGTTCTTCTGCATCTTGAGGGTCTCGGGGACACCCCTTTCGGAGGCCAAAGGTCCGAGCCGAAGTTGATCCAGCGGAGCGACGTTATAGTCGAACCAATTAAACTTCCGGACCTTGTAGGGACAGTTGTTCGAGCAGTACCGTGTCCCCACGCAGCGGTTGTAGACTTGGAGATTGAGACCTTCGGGACTATGGACAGCCGCGTTCACGGGACACACCGTTTCGCAGGGTGCGTTCTCACAATGCACGCAGGCAACGGGTTGGTGGACCATCTGCGGGTCGTTCGTGTCACCCTTGAAATACCGGTCCACCCGAATCCAGTGCATCTCGCGACCACGTCGTACCTCGTCCTCGCCAACGATGGGAATGTTGTTCTCACTCTGACACGCCACCATACACGCGTTACATCCCACACACTGGTTGAGGTCGATGGTCATGCCCCACTGGTGACGTCCCGTGAATGCCGGTTGGTCCACGATGTTCAGCGGTGTCCGTCCGTGCCCATGTCCATTCCCGTGGTGTCCGTTGTGTCCCTCGCCGTGTCCGTGACCTTGGCGTTCCTCCATGTACTGGGACAGTGTCTTCTCGCGGACGAGGTCACGACCTTCCATGCTCGAATGATCCTGAGTACACGCGAGGTCATAGTGACGTCCCGTCTTGGTGACCGACACGCCCACGACGAAGGACATGTTTGACATCTCGTTGTCAGTGGACCGCAGGGGGTACACGTTGACACCGACGTTTCGTCCCACCCGTCCGGTTTTCGTCCGACAATACCCAAGCGACACCGAGATCGAATAGTCCGCCTGACCCGGAAGGATGAAAACGGGAAGTTCCACACTCTGCTCGCCGGAAGCAATGCGGACGATGTCTCCCTTGCGGACATTGAGATGTGCCGCAGTCGCCGGACTCATCACGGCGGCGTTGTGCCAGGTCAACTTCGTGATCGGGTCCGGTGTTTCCTGGAGCCAGCCATTATTCGCATAACGACCATCGAAGGCGCTGGCGTCGGCATGGAAGGACAGTTCATAGTTGTCCGCGTTGATGTTTCGGGAGGTGCCGTCGTAGCGTTCCACGAGAGACTTCAAACGAGTGCCCCACGGCCGACCTTGAAGGGACACGGAGACTCCATTGGGACGCTGAACGTCTTCGTTTTCGGCTTTGAATAGACCTGTGTGCAGGAACCGCTCGAACGTGATGTCCTTGCCAGTCTCTCGTAATCGGCGGACGAAGGACCGTTCGACGATGTCCCTCGCCGTCACGTCGTTGGGGTCATCGAACGTGTTCTCAAACTGGGTCAACTTTGCCAGGACTTCGAGAGCCGAGCGAGTCCCGAAGAGTGGTTCGATCATCGGTTGGATTGGGGAATACAATCCATCGAAGGTTTCCGCATCTCCCCAGCTTTCGAGGGTGTGGGACATTGGCAGGTCCCACTTGCAGACCTCTGACGTCTCGTCCGAATGTTTGGACAACCGGATTGTCATGGGAACGTCACGAATCTTGTCGGCCAACTGAAGATTCCGAGGGGCGTTGTAAACCGGGTTTCCACCAAGGACGAGCAACGTCTTGACGTTGCCTTGTTCGATGTCTCGTGGTAGGTCCTCAATACCCTTGTCCCCAAGTCCTCGACGTTCGAACCACTGGACCGTTTCGCCATGTCCGCCCAACTTCGCGTTGATGAGCCCGACAAGGAGCTGGACCAACTCGGGCTGTCCCGCACCCACGACCACGAGCGATTTCTTGCCCGCCGCCTTGAGGTCACTGGCGACCGCCTTGATCCAGGACTCAGGAACATCTTGTTCGGACCTTTGTTCTAGTAGGCGATTGACCTCATCCTGTCCCTCGCTGAGGAGGGATGTCACGTCGAGTTCCCTGGCTAACGCCATGACGTATTCAATAATTTTGCTCGCTGGCAACCGCAACCGATGGTCCGCCATTCCGCCCGTCGTCGTCATCGTGTTTTCCACGACGTAAAGGCGATTCATCTTGCCGTCCCGAGTGACCTTGCGACCGGAAGAGAATCCGCGAATTTGGGACACCGGTTCGCCATCGGTCCCAAATAGGTCGGCATCGAGTGACAAAATTACGTCGGCCTTGTGCAGGTCATACCGAGGGACAAGTGTCTTCCCGAAAAGGACCTTCGAGGCACGATATCTGTTCTCTTGATGGAGCGGCTCGTACGTGCGCCAAACGGCTTTGGGGAGCGTCTCGCGGACGTGCTCTTTCAGCATCCGAAAGGCCGGGGACGAGATGTCCTCGGTCAAGATGTGGAGTCCTTCGCCTTCGTTCCTTCGGAGTTCGCCGAAGTGTCGAGCCGCGAACCGATCAAAGTCTTCCCACGAGGAGGTTTGGCCCTCCGCTCGGACAGTCTTGGATCGGTCGGGGTCATACAGGCAAAGAATCTCGGCCTGGGTGAAGGCGTCGGTTGCCCCTCGGCTTGCGGGGTGGAGGGGGTTCCCTTCGATCTTAGTGGGGCGACCTTCGTGTGTCTCGACCAGCACGGGGAACGCCGATCCCGCCCTGAGCAATGTCGTCGCGTAGAACGTCGGCATGCCCGGGACGACGTCTTCGGGCATGTGGCTGTAGGGCCGCACTTCGAGTTCTGGACGTCGGCAACCCTGGAGTCCGGCGAGGGCAAGCGACGCACCCATGAACTGGATGAACCGACGTCGATCGAGTCGCCCCGTCTTGAGGTCTTCGGCGTGGGAAGGAAATTCGTGTTCGACGAACTTGGTGAACTCGGGGTCCTCGGCAAGTTGCTCCAGGCTACGCCAGTATTCCTCGCCGGTGGCCTCGGCGTTCTGCGGTAAGCGGTCAGAAGTCATGTATTGGGCATCCTCTATCGGTGACAACCCTGGCAGTTTTCCGGAGGGCAAATCTTCCATTTGGCTTTCAACTCGGTTCCGATTTCGATTTGTGTTTTTCCTTCCGGTGGCTGCCAGTCGAGGTTCGTCACCTGGTCGCGCGGGCGGATGTATTTTTCCGGATTCCGGTGGCACTCGAGACACCATCCCATGCTCAATGGTTTGGCATGATAGACCACCTTCATCTCGTTTATTTTTCCGTGACACGAAACACAACTCACGCCACGGTTGACGTGGATTGCGTGATTGAAATACGCATAATCCGGTAATCGATGGACCCGTTTCCAACGGATCGATTTCCCCGTCTTCCAGCTTTCCCGCACTTTCGCGAGCAGTGGACTATTTTTCTTGATGTGCAAGTGGCAATTCATACACGTCTGCGTCGCCGGGACGTTGGCGTGCGGAGACTTCTCAACCTTGGTGTGGCAGTATCTACAATCCATACCTAACTGTCCAGCATGGAGTTTGTGGGAGAAGGGGACAGGTTGTTCGGGTTGATAGCCCACGCGGACATATTCCGGCGAGAAATAATAATACGAAACGCCGATCCATAGCACTGCGGCGAGGCCGAGCGAGACGACGACCTGCCAGAAGATTTTATCAATCTTCGGTGAGAAGATAGTGGGCACGGTCGACCACCTATGTTCCAGGAGGAGTTATGATACGCATCCGTCAAAGTCATTGGTGAGAGTGTAAGGGATTTTATACAGGTTACGTTCGGATGTTCCAACACTCTCACTCGCAACTTTGTCGATGTGAGTTTCCGAAGACACAGTCCAGCAAATCAAAGGCCATTTCGCTACGCGAAGTTTTCCTCTGTAATTCATTTATAAGCGGGTCTCCATCGAAAGTCGATTTTCTCCGCGAAAACGAACCTCCGATGATCTCCCAAATGCCAATTTCGTCCACAGGAAGGCGTCGAAAGCAGGAATCATGTTCCCAGATCGTACATCCTTGTGCTGGAGAAACACATTTGCAGACTATCTCGTTCTTAAATTTAATTTGGTGAGAAGTGAATTTTTCTAACGAATTGGAATATGGTTCTTCCATTCCGGAAAATGGAAAACCCCTTCGAACCATGATGTCCGGTCGTAGGACAGGTTTAGAACCTGACCGAATAAAAAATAGGACAGGTTCCAAACCTGTCCTACGGATGAAAACACCGGAACTTATTTTCGTGGCAATCTTTAGCTATCGCGATTCGTGCTCGTTCGGTTGGCCGCCGGATCAACGCCGTTGATCCACGGACCTTCGAGGCTTTGGTAGTCCGGAGGAGTCAAGGTGCTGCCGCGGTTTCCGCCATTCCAGCCGATGATCTGGTTGGGGTTGCCGCGTTGTTCGCTGCGTCGTTCCCATTGGCTGGCCCAGCTACCGTTGGCTGGTGCCGTTTCTTTCTCTTCGGCGTCCCAGTGGAGGGCTTGGCCGAAGCGATAGCTCAACACGCCCATGTTGACGGTCGTGAAGGCAGCCGCGCCTAACTCGGGTGTGCTGAGGGTGTCGGCGTTGTTGGCTCGGCAGCACGACAAGAAGTTTTCCCACAACGCCTTCGTGTCGTCTTGCGGCTGGCCGGTGACGTGAAATTCGTTATTGCCAGCCTGTCGACCGTCTGGACCGGCGGGTCGGTTGCCGATGTTTTGGGAAATGACCTCGAAGCCTCGCTCGCGAACGTTGCGGCCATTGACTTGGCGAGTTCGGTCCTTGAAGAGGATCGTGGCTGTGTGGCCGCGGATACACTCTTCGATCTTGTGGTTGTTGATCATCGTCGCGGTGACGATGAGTTGGCAACCTTCGTTGTAGTCGGCCACGACGGTGGCGACGTCCGGAACGTCACGCCCATCGTACTCGAGGTAGATGCCGCCACCACCGACGACGCGGGCCGGATAGCGAACGCCCATGGCCGCGATCATGTGGGTCGTTTGGTGAACGAACAGGTCGGTGAACATGCCACCGCCGAAGTCCCAGTAGCAGCGCCACTGGGCCCAAACGGCTCGGTCGAACGGTCGGTCGGTCGCCAGTGGAACGCCCGGGATGACAGAGAACCGATGGCCGAGCCACATGTTCCAGTCGATCTTTTGGGGCGTCATGGTGTTTCGCTTGAGCGGATAGTATCGCCACTGGCCGACGGTCGAGTTTCGGTAGTAGCTCGTTTGAGCCTGGGCAACGTGGCCGATGTTGCCGCGTTTGATGAACTCGTGGGCCGCACGCCAACGGGGGTCGGCCATCGATTGGACGCCGACCGTCATGACCTTGTTGAATCGAGCCTTGGCGGCGACAACGGCCTGGGCTTCTTCGATCGTCTTGGTCATCGGCTTTTCGCAGTAGACGTGCTTACCGGCGGCCATTGCGTCGATCGATTGTTTCGCGTGCCAGTGGTCGGGCGTGGCGATGCAAACGGCGTCGACTTCTTGCAAGTCGAGGATGCGGCGGTAGTCTTTCGTGACGTGACGACGGTCGTTGGCTTGCAGGCCACACTTTCGGGCGGAAGGATAAAGCCCACGACCTCGACCTCGGCCCAACGTTTCGTCGCCGTCCCAAACGTCGCACACGGCAATGGGGCGGACGTTATTGGGGTTGGCTTGTTGGAGGCTCAACACGGCACCGATGTGTTGTTGGCAACGTCCGCCGACGCCGATGAACGCGACGCCGATGCGATTGTTCGCGCCGTCGATGTTGGCATAGCTGGCCGCCGGCAAGGCGAACGCCGAACCCACAGCTGCGGCCGCGGCACCTGTTTTGAGAAAGTCACGACGATCTACGTTTTGGTCTTGCATTACAAACCTCAAAAAAAGTTCACAGTGGAGAGTGCCGAGCCGCAATTGCCCAGCCGTGCGTTCGTGTTGGGTTGGCGAAAAGAAGTCGGTTTCGGTCCTCGAACCTGTCCCTCCGACTTCTTGTAAAATCGAAAAATCATGAATTTTCCGTTGCCCCAAACCAACTCCGTCTTCACTTCGGGTGATTCGCGAAATTAACCCGTCTTGTTCACCAGATTATCCCAGAATACCAGAGACCGAGACCAAGAAAAACGCAAAAAGAGAAAACATGGTGAAGCTCTGAGTTCTGGACCCGCGCGAAGTGGAGTTTTCTTGCCATTCTCGCACACTAACTGTGCGGAAACGGCTTACAACCTTCCTGGTATTTAACTCATCAAGATCGAACGCGTTGCGAACAGTCGTCGCCTTGGTCGAAGTTGGTGTTTGATTGAGGCAAGCGTAGCGAAGGCACGCCAAGGACTCCAGGTAGCAAGAGGATAGCGGGCCATCGCTAGGTGTTTGTTTTCTCGCTCCGGAGTCGCACTGCTGGTTCGTAGCAGGCAACTCCTTCGTTTCGCTTGCCCCGCTCTACAGATAACGCTCCACCCCGATGCAAGACACTCGAGTCAGAAAGTCTTTGTCAAGAGTTTCTTCAGCGATGTCCCAACGAAGTGTTCCTTCCTTCGCTTTTTTCGCGCAAAGCTCCATTGCGGCATTCTGGTTGCATATGGGAGAACCAGTGCTTTCCTTTCAACTCGACTTCCCCGCAAGAAGGAGGGCTTAGTCATGTCCACCACGCTCGAACAAACCACCGTGTCATCAAAATTTCCTCTATCTTCGAATCAAGAGCGGGAGATCACGATCGTCGGCCACAGCAGTCTGTTTTATTGGTGGCCCGTTTGGCTCCTTGCCTTTGTGTTGGGGATCATGACTCTTGTCGATAACCATCGAATGGCCTTGGTGCCAGCCGGGACAGAGGTATTGCGGAAACAAAAAGTCGGAGAACTGGAGGGAACACGAGACGTCCTCGTTGCCCCCGAGGGAAAACGATTGCCGACGGTTTCCGAAGCCGACGAAGCCGCAGCACCGAAAATCCGGATGGCCGTGAGCCCCAATTACGGCGGCTACTTCGTGTTGGTCCTACTGTTGGTGATTCTCATCACGAACGTCCCGTTGCGAGGAGTCTGGTCCGTCGTGGCCGTCCTCTTTATGTTGTTCGTGGCTTTGTTCTTGGCCTACGTCGAATGGTGGGACGACGTCCTGCGTCTGTTTGGGTTGATGCACGTCTACCTAAACGCTTCCGGATATTTCGTCATTGGAACGAGCCTGCTGATCCTTTGGATCTTCACGACGTTCATTTCAGATCGCCTGGTTTACATGGCCTTCAGCCCAGGGCAGTTTCGAGTGATGCGGGAAATCGGTGAAGGAGAAACGGCATTCGACGTCCTTGGCATGTCCATCCACAAGCGCCGCAACGACATCTTCCGGCACTGGATTCTGGGACTCGGTTCGGGCGACCTCGTCGTCAACACGGGCGGAGCGCATCCCCAAACGTTTGAGTTGTCCAACGTCCTGTTTGTGGGCCAGAAGATCGAAATTCTCGAGCAAATGTTGCAGGAACGAGAAGTCGTGGCAGGCCAGATGGGAGCAGAAGGGAATAGGGAATAGAAAGACAAGAGACAAGAGACAAGAGCCGTTGGCCTGGGCTAGACAAGTAGCCGGGCCAACGGCTCTTTGCAAAACGTTTGATTCACGGGGTTGATCGGAGGGCCAAAGGCCCGACCATTTATATAGCCCAGTCGCATTTGGGAGAGTTGCTTTTCGCTCCGCGAAAAGTCACAAAAGGCGAAACAACTTTTCGCTCGGGCGGACGGATAAACAATTGTCGCGTTTGTGCTTTGTTCGGAGAGTGTCGTCTTTCGCTCCTTGGAAAGAACGCCTGTGTGGTGGTGTTTCCAATGCGAGGCAGCAAATGTGTACGCAAAAAGCGCAAAAATCAAGGCGAGGCATTTTTGCGCTTTTTGCGTGCGCTTTTAGACACTTCCGGGAGCCTTTTCGAAAGGTCGTTTTTCGATCGGGAGGCCCAAAACACGTACACAAAAAACACAAAAATCA
>CAYYUU010000287.1:0-8138 GCA_964474955.1 uncultured Alcaligenaceae bacterium
TCGCGGACGACGTCGTCGGGGTCCTTGCCGTCGGGCAGGAGGCAGAATCGGAGCTACGTTTTCTGCCTCCTGCCTGCATCCTTGTGCCTTTCTTGGGAGTTGTCATGAAGAACACAATAAACTTCCGCGCCTTGTTTGGAACGAGCCAGCCGTGTCTTGTCTTTGTTTGTTTGGTGTGGCAATGCTGCACGCCGGCGGACTTGACTGCGAAAGTGACTCGAGCCGAACGTCTGCCTCGCTTCACCGAAGTTCGCGAGGCGGCGGCACTGTTCTTCGTGAAAAAGCACGTGCCGGAAATGTCTCCGTTTCTTGCCGAGTTGAAACGGACATCTCTCCCCCGCTACCAGAAGGAAATCCGTTACATCTTCCAGGTCACCGAACTGCTTGCAGACATTCGCGACCACCGTCGGCACGATCTCGAGTTGAAAATTTGGATTGCCCAAAACAAGGCCCAAGTCCTCGCGGCAAAACTCGCCGCGCAGAACTCGGGGAGCCGGGATTCATTGATGCAACAGCTCACGAAAGTTGCCAAGGACATGGTCAAACTCGACATGCAAGTGCTTGAGCTGAAACAACGAGACCTGGCGAAAAAACTCAAGACCGTCAAGGCACAACTCGAACGCGTTCGCCAGAACCCGAGGTTCTTCATCCAACAAAAGATCGATCGGCTACTCAAGCCGGTTCCCACCCAGAGCAAAAGTACCGACTCATGACCGCAACAGCGAAGACTTGGGACGTAGTCGTCGTCGGCTCTGGCGTCCTCGGGTTGTTCCACGCCTACCATGCTTCTCGCCTCGGACTACGGACGCTCCTGATTGAAAAAGATTCTCGCCCGATGCGGGCCTCGGTTCGCAACTTTGGGATGATTATTCCGAGCGGTATGCCACCGGGCGAGTGGCATCGCCGGGCAGAAGAGAGCGCCCGGCTCTATCAGCAACTCGCGTCGGACGTCGGGTTTCCGATCCTTCACCGGGCGACACAATATGTCGCGTCCACTCCCGAAGAACTCCAGGTCATTCGTGAGTTTGCCGAACGCGGGCCGGACCAAGGTTATCACTGCGAATTTCTCGACCAGCGACAGTCCCTCGAAGCCAACGCCGCCATTCGCCCGGATTATTGTCTCGGGAGCATTCTGTTTCATTCCGATTTACGAATCGACCCGCGCGTTCTGATCGACAAGATGGTGGATTGGTTCTCGCGACAAGAGCACTGCACCTATCTCCCGAAAACGATGGCCGTTCGGGCTCGGGTGGAGGGTTCACGCTGCCGAGTCACGACCGCCGACGATACACAACACGAAGCCCAACAAGTATTTGTGTGCAATGGTTCGGACCTTCGAATCTTGTTCCCGGACCGAATGAACGACCATGGGCTTGTCCATTGCAAGTTGCTTATGTTGCGGACAGCACCGCAACAAATGAATCTACAATCTTCGCTGGCCTCGGGCTTGTCGGTCCGGCGTTACCCGTCTTTCCAGCTCAGTCCGAGTTGGGAGGCGATGCAAAAAAGTTCCGTCCACGACCCCGCGTTGCTCGAAGCCGGAATCCACATCCTCGCTGTCCAAGACGCGGACGGAAGGATCGTCCTTGGCGACTCTCACGAATATAGCCAAGACGACCTGAACGACCATCTCGACGCCAACCTCGAACGCTTGCTTCTCTCGGAATGCCGACGGATGTTGCGCCTGTCGCACTGGGAAATCGACGAACGCTGGCACGGCGTCTATACCTCGAATGCGGCAGGCGAACTCTTCGAAGAGACGATCGACGGGCGAATTCATGTCGTCACCGGCATCGGCGGGAAGGGAATGACCACGAGTCCGGCGTTGGCCCGAGAGCGAATCGAACACATTTTTCAAGCGAACGCGAAGCCGGTGGCGTCTTCGCGAAATTCGTAGTGCAGATTTGCAAACGTATGTCCAGATTCGTGATTCGCCAAGGATGCTGCTCTGGTCGAAGTCGCCGGAAAAGACTTTGGTTCCTCACGGCATTTGGGGGCGAACTCCGATGGAGAATGCCTTTCCAAGGTTGGCCGGGCGATGGACTTTGAAGAGACATCCCGATTACAAAACCAGACTTTGGCGTTCCGAGTGTGCCTGCTGATTTATCCGCGTAGTTCTCACAATGACAAGGCCGAAAAGCGTAACCCCAGCATTTCGCCGGAACGAGCTAACGAATACGACTCCTGTTTATTCCTCCCGCTCCACGCATGGGAATCGGCGTTGGGTACAATCTTGCTACGAGGGACAGCCCCGATCGTGATTGTTCTGTTGATAGGCCCGTCCGAATTGCTCCGTCGAAGCGCCGAGCATGTCACGTCCCCAAATCCAGGTGTCTTGGGCCAACACTTTCAGGATTCCTCCTTCGACGAACCGTCGGCTTGAGGTAACCATCGGTTGCCGAACGAGGGCCATCTTGCCGACTCGTTGGACCTTCCGGCAGAAATCGGAGGCTTCGAGTATCCTTCGTTCGGGATAGCCGGCGACTCGTCGAAACACATCGGCCCGCACGAAAATTCCTTGATCGCCGTAATAGTCCGGCCAAATCCGGTACCGAATGCGGTTGACGAGTTCCACGAAGCGAAGCTGAAGGTGCGCTCCGTCCAGGGCGAATTCGAAGGCTCCGCCAACTACGCGCTGCCCTCGAAGAGCTTGTCGGATGGACCGATCGTAACCAGTTGGAACCAGTGTATCGGCATCCAGGAAAAGTAACACGTCTCCGTCCGCGTGGGCCGCGCCAAAGTTGAGGGCAGCGGCTCGGCTGTCGAGACGCGGACTTCGTGTGAGGACACGGAGTTTGTGGGCGACGGCGATATCGCGTGTCCCGTCGGCAGATCCACAGTCGGCGACCAGGATCTCGGGCTCCCGCCGCAATGAGTAGCGGCGGCGAAGACCATCGATTGCGGCGGCGAGAAATTGGGCTTCGTTGAGGGTCGGAATGATTACGCTCAGCCGCACGAATCACCTCGGGGCGTTCCGGTCAAAATGGCACTCCAGGGCAAGAACTCCGATTCGTGAATATTTTATGGCTTGTGTCACTGACATTTGTTCAGCGCATGCTCTCCTTGCCTCGCTCAAATTATCCTATTCATGTCGGACAGCGCCGGCACACAAAACTAGTTTGGCCTCGCGTAGCCTGCCGACCATTATCAAACGATTAAATAGGTGCCCGGTTCGTAGGTAGACGTGGCTCGCGTGTACTTTTCTTTCGCTGAGCGAAAGACGACACTCTCCAGCACACAGCGCAAACACGACTCTCATTTAGCCGTCCGCCGGAGCGAAAAGCAACTACCCCATCACTTCAGTTGTTACGCGAGAAACTGTCCCGTGATGCTCTCCGGGTGACGAACGACTTGCTGAGGTGTCCCACTCGCAACGACCTCACCTCCTTCGGGTCCGGCGCCAGGTCCCAAATCGATGACCCAGTCGGCATTGGAGATCATGTCCAGGTTGTGCTCGATCACGATGACGGTGTTGCCATCTTGCACGAGCTTGTGGAGCACTTCGACGAGTCGGCGGACGTCCGAATAGTGAAGACCTGTGGTCGGTTCGTCGAGCACCAACAACGTCTTTCCCGTCGTGGTTCGGCCAAGCTCGGTCGCGAGTTTGACCCTTTGTGCCTCGCCGCCGGAGAGCGACGGCGCACTCTGTCCGAGTGCCAGGTATCCCAATCCCACGTCGACCAGAGCAGCCAATAACCTGTGGGCCTTCGGGACGTTCTTCAGATGCTCGGCGGCCTGGTCAATCCGCATCTCCAGCACGTCGGCAATCGAACAGCCCTTGTAGCGGACTTCGAGGGTGGCGTCGTCGAATCGTTTTCCCCGGCATTTGGGACACATCACGGTGAGGTCTGGCAGCAGCTTGAGGGATACTTTCAGGACACCCTGTCCGCTGCATTCCTCGCAACGTCCTCCCTTGGTGTTCATGCTGAACCGCGACGCCTTGAACCCGCGAACCTTCGCCTCACGGGTGGTCGCATAGAGCTGTCGGATTTCGTCAAAGAGCCCTGTGTATGTGGCGGGACAGGAGCGACTCGAACGACCGATTGGTTTTTGGTCCACTTCGATGATCTTGTCTATGAGGTCCAGTCCCTCGCACGCGGCATGGGGTCCGGGTTCTGGTGTCGACAATCGGAGATGACGGCGGATAACTCGACAAAGGACCTCGTAGACGAGGGAGCTTTTGCCCGACCCACTGACGCCGGTGACGCAGATCAGCCGCCCAATTGGGAACCCCACGTCAATGTTCTTCAAGTTCCGATGGGAGACACCTCGAAGGACAAGTTGGGGATGCTTGGGGGGCACATCGAGTTGTGGACGGGCCACGAGCGCTTCGCTCGGGAGGACCTTCGAGATGGTCTCTTTCTTGGGACCTGCGGCAACGACCTTGCCTCCGTGAGGTCCAGCACCAGGACCGATCTCGACGAGGTAGTCGGCTGCCTGAGTGACGAGGGCGTCATGTTCCACGACCAGGAGCGTGTTCCCCTGATCCTGGAGTTGCCGGAGTGCCCCGAGGAGCTTGTCGGTGTCCCTCGGATGGAGGCCGATGGTCGGTTCGTCGAGGATGTAGCAAACCCCAACGAGACCTGTTCCGAGTTGTGTGGCCAATCGGGCTCTCTGGAGTTCCCCGCCGGAGAGGGTCACTGCGGGACGGCCCAACGTCAGGTAACTGAGTCCGACCTCGTTGAGGAACCGAAGTCGTTTGTGGACGTCGGGGACGATCATCGCTTCGGCCTGGGACACTATGTCCGTCGGCTTAGTTGCGAGGCGCTCGGCGAAGAACGCCTCGGCTTCGACGACCGTCATTGCGGTCACAGCGGGCAGTGTCTTGTCGGCATACCTGACGGACCGAGCCTCCTTGTTCAACCTCGCGCCTTGACATTCGGGACAAGGTAAGTGGTCGGTGATGGCTCTCCAGTCGACCTCGACGTCCGAGTCTTCTTCGGAGGTCTTGAGGGCTTCCTGGAGAAGCGGGACAAGTCCCCGGAAGTCGGTGACGGTGTCCTTGCTCCCAAACATTAAGGTCGTGAAGGCCACTTCGGGCCACTTCTCCAGGGCCATCGATGTTGTGAGCTTGGTGTCCTTCAGGGACAGGGCTTCTTGCCACTGTTCCAACGTCTTCTTGGTGACCGAGGGAAGCTTCACCTGCGAGCCAAGCACGTCCTTCAGATCCGAAAACGTGTCCTTCAATGACTTTCGCTTGTCGGGGACGACCTTGGCCGGATCGATCTGCACGAGGCCCCCCCCTCCCTGGCAAACGGGGCAAGCTCCGTGGATGCTGTTGAAATGGAAGTTACGGGGTTCGAGGTCCCCGTATTCGATGTCGCAGTCTGGGCAAGCGTAACGAGTGTGGAAGGCAAGGTCCTTCGTGTCGTCATCGTTCAGGACGCTGACGATCACAGAACCGTTTCCGTATTCGAGGGTTGTCTGGAGGGAACTACGGAGACTATCTTCTTTCCCTTCCCGGACGATCCACCCGTGGACGACCATTTCGATGGTGTGTTCCTCCCTGGTCGAGAGCTTCGGCGGCTTCTCGACCTCGACGACCTGTCCGTCGATGCGGGCCTTGAGTAGTCCGGCTTGTCGGATCCTCTGAATGGTCTCCTCATACTTACCCTTCTGGTTCTTCACAAGTGGAGCGAGGAGGAGCACCCGTTGTCCTTCGGGCAGTTCCATGACACGGCGGACTATCTCCGATTGGGTGTGTCGGGAGATTGGCTTTCCGCATTGGTAGCAGTGCGGTGTCCCTGCTCTGGCCCACAGGAGTCTCAGGTGGTCATGTAGTTCGGTGACGGTTGCGAGGGTACTGCGAGGATGGGGAGTACTGATGCTTTGGGAGACACACAGGGTCGGGGGGAGCCCGTCGACGAGGTCCACGTCCGGTCGGTGGAGTTGATCGAACAGGGCCTTGGAATCGACCCGCAACGTTTCGAGATAGCGCCGTTGTCCCTCGGCGTAGATCGTATCGAACGCGAGGGAACTCTTGCCTGATCCGCTCGGACCGGTGATGACGGTCATTTGGTCGCGAGGAAAGCGGACGTCGATATTATCCAAATTATGCACACGGGCTCCACGAACAACGATCCATTCGTCGGGGTTGGTCATGTCCTTTTCCTTGACGAAGTCTCAATCTGCGGGAACAGTTGAGGGTCAGACATTGGACTAAAGCCAAAGCTGACATTCGAAAACAAGTTTTGTTGAATTTCGTCGAAAAATCGTTAAAGGTTATCGGCGGTTTTGCCGATGATGGAATCATACATGACATTGTATCCTGATTTTCTAACTGTTCGTTCTGGATGAGTTCCACCACTTCCGGCTCAATTCGGAACTGCTCATCTTCTTCGCCTTCGAGGGCCTAGCTGTGCGCGTCGTGCCCTACATCTTGATGCTCTGTGTACTCTGCCTGTTTACAGTAGGCTGTACCTCGACCGGTAGCAGTGCCAACCGGAAGAAGTGGTGGCCGTGGGCACGCACAAGCCCGCCGAAGTCGACTCCTGCGTCCACAATTCCCAAGGACGATCCGATCCGGCAGACGAAAGGTGAAGACATCCCCACGGCAGCCATAGGAGGGTACCTCGTCGACCCTTCTAATTCGACACAGTCATTCCGGAAGGCCAGAGTAAAGTGCATCAGCCTCAGCGAATACGACACGAACGTGGCTCCCATCACATTAGAAGTTCAGCCCGACGGCACATTCATGTTTTACAATTTGAAGCCCGGCACAAAGTACAAACTCGTGGCGACTTCGTTGGACGGGACCCGAAAGCTCATCGGCACGACCCAAACGACGGCACCGTACACTCCCGTTGCCATACGCATGTACCCAGACAACTCGCCCGATGGTGGAGCGTCGTTCCAAGACTCCCGAGAACGTTCTGAGGTCAGAGGGGTTGGGGGAACGGACGATTCGTCCAACCAAGCCCGAGGGGCCAACGCCAAGCAACCTGCTCGCGCCCGCACCGCTGACCCGTTCGAAAACGGCGGAGGCCAAGAGTTCCAGGAAAGGCGAGGGCGAGAACGAGGTTCCATCCCTCCAGGTATCGTCCAGGGACCGGGTTCGGGCCGTCGCGCGCCACTTGCCAAGACACCACCCTCGCTGCCGGATCCCTCGGCGGACTCGGAGAGCAATCGTCGGCGAAGTCCACATTCCGGACCGTCGCCCCGTTCGACGCCGACGGAAACGGACAACAAGTACGATGCCCCTCCGGGCAGCACGACCATTCCGTCGTGCCTGATGGACGGCACGCGGCTGCGGAATTTTGCCCTGAAGGACATATATGGCAACAACTGGGAATGGAAGAAAAACCGGCTCGGGAAACTCGTCTTGTTGAGTTTCTGGCAGACCGACTCTCAGGAAGGCAAACAGCAAATCTGGAACCTCAAGGCCTGGCAAAGTCAATTTGGTAGGGTCGGCCTTGAGGTCGTGAGTATCGCCGTGAACGACAGCAAATACCGCGTCGCTCGTTGGTGTTCGCTGCAACAAACGAACTTTCGCATTCTCCTGGCCGACGGCCCACGCAACGCCGTTCCAGAGGAATTCCAAATCGGCAATCGCTATCCCACCCTTATCCTACTCGACGACCGAGGCTATCCGCTTTGGCGTTCGTCCGGGCGTCTCACCCAAACGAAAATCGAAGAACTCGAACGGATCATCCAGACTAAACTCGTGGACGGTCGGTGAGCCTTCGTGGCCTGACGAATTGACAACCTTCTGTCCTCGTCTGTTTGTGACGGCGCGAGAATTCGCTGGCGCATATCCCACACGATTTGCAAGTCCCATCACAGTTCACCACTCCGCAACAACTTCTCATGCTCACTGACCGGGACACCGATGGTGGCGTGCACTTTTGAATTCTCAATATTTCGGTGGCAATCTGGTGAAACGCTGTCTATAAGTGGACTACTAAGTGCGTACCATGATCCCGAAGTATTTCCCGAGAATCTTCCTGGCCGCCGACAGGAAGTAGTCCAAATTCCGTCCAGATTCCGAGTCAATACACCTCAGATTCTATCGTCAAAAATGGGAGATCGCAGAAATGGACATTTGGGGACTATTAATCGCGTTGCTGATCGGAGCGATTGCCGGATTCCTGGCCGCCAAGATTGTCACTGGGCACGGTTTTGGCCTCGTCGGAAATATC